>JAEEHG010000207.1 GCA_016280695.1 Solobacterium sp.
CAGTCGCAAAAAAATGATAATCGTCTTTCATATTTCCCTCTATTTGCGCTTGTACGGATTCTTCTTGAACAGATCCGTCAGCGGTTCAATCAGTTTCTTTCCCTCTTTTTTCAGCAGGTTGACCGTCGGCGTATCACAGTACGGGCACCGCAGGGCGCTGTCAGGGATGCTTTTCCCGCATTTTCGGCAATACATATTGTTTCCTCCGTATTCAGTATAAAGCATCCCTTCCGGTTTATGGACGCGATTTTCTTGCCCGTCATCCTGCTTTCTGTTACAGTGCAGAAAACGGAGGTAATTGTATGGCAACCATTCAGCTTGACCTGTATTCCCGCTGCCTGCAGCGCAATGTCCCGGTCACCGTCATCATCCCGGCCGATACGGTTGAATTCGAAAGTCAGCCGCTGCCGCCGGAAGCACCCTATCCGGCCTTTTATCTTCTGCACGGTTTCTTCGGCAACCAGAATGACTGGGTTTTCAAGGGCATGCTGCAGCAGCTTGCGGTAAAGTATCGTGTGGCCTTCATCCTGCCTTCGGGCGAAAATCATTTCTACGTTGACATGCCCAGCGGCGAGCATTACAGCCGCTATATCGGCGAAGAACTCGTGGAACAGACCAGAAGGCTGTTCCCGCTGTCCAGGAAGCGTGAAGACACCATCATCGGCGGTCTTTCCATGGGCGGCTTCGGCAGTCTGCTCAACGGTTTCCGCTGGCATGAAACTTTCGGCTGGATCGTCTCCCTGTCGCCGGCCATCTTCAATACAGCCATGCTGAAGGAAAGAACCGGTCCTAAAGCCATGAAATCCGGCAACTTTACCGCCGCGGACAGTTTCCCGCTCCGTAAGGATTTCCTGCAGGCCGCTTTCGGTCCCTTCGATGAAGTGGACGGCAGTGACAAGGATGTTTTCACAGCATACCGCAAAGCCGCGGCTTCACCCTGCGGCAGCCCGAAGATTTATCTGGCCTGCGGCACGGAAGATGCACTGTATCCGAAAGTGGCACAGTTCCGTGATTTCCTGCAGGAACAGGATGCCCCGCTGACCTTCAAAGACGGCCCGGGCATCCATGACTGGCTCTTCTGGAACGCATATCTGGAAGACGCAATGGAAACCTTTCTTCCTCTTGGCAGATAGTTCACAGCGGCTTTGATATCGCATCTTTCAGGCTCTCAGCCAGGCGCCGCATTGCCGGCGAAAGCCAGTGATGACGATTGGCCAGCACCTGCAGTTCCATACGTATCCGGCAGTCGGTGACATCGAACGTCCTGACCCGCTTCTGCTCCAGAGCCGTTTTCAGATTAAAGACCGGCAGGAGGGATATGCCGATATCCCGGCTGACGAAGTCAATAATCATTCCGGTCACGCCGGCTTCCAGATTATTTCTGACGGTCAGGTTCAGCGCCGTCAGCCGGTCATCCAGGATACGGCGGTAATTGCATCCGGGTTCCGTGAGAATCCATGTTTCATCCTGCAGTCTGGCCAGTGAGGTCACAGCCGGCACATCGTGGTCAGAGGCCGCGAAAAACAGCACATCAGCTTCCGCCCGGGCGAGGACGGACAGATCCGGATCCTGTACCGGCTGATCCAGCAGGAAAACCAGATCAACCTCGCCCTTTTTCAGTTTTTCAGTCAGTTCGAGTGTCGTCCCGACAAGCATCCGGATATCCACTTCCGGATTCTCCTGCAGAAACGATGCCACCGCCGTGACATAATCCGAGGCACTGACAGATTCAATGATTCCCAGCCTGATCGTACCGGAAATCCGTTCTTCACCGCGGAAATATGATTCCACATCATTCTGCAGACTGAGCATCCGGTAGGCATAGCCGAGAAAGGTCTGGCCGGCATCCGACAGGGATATGTTCTTGCCGCTGCGGATGAACAGCTTCACTCCCAGTTCCCTTTCCAGAGCATCGATCTGTGCGGTTACCGTCGACTGTGCATAATGCAGTTCAACGGCCGCTGCGGTAAAACTGTTCCTCTCTGCCGCCGTAACAAACGTCCTGATATTTTTCAGATTCATAATCAATTCCTTATCGAATTTTCCGATTTAACATATCTCTATTTTCCGTTTTCATGATTTATTTTTCAATGTTAATCTGAACCCGTAAAGGAGAAATCAGAGATGAAAGATATGAAAGACATTTGCAGAATCGCCGTTATCCAGGCTGAGCCGGTATTGTTTGACAAGGATGCCTGCCTGCAGAAAGCCGAACAGCTGACCCGGGAAGCAGCTGCCCGCGGGGCAGAATTCATTGTTTTCCCGGAACTGTTTATTCCCGGATACCCTTACGGCATGACCTTCGGATTCAAGGTCGGCAAGCGGGAAGAACCCGGCCGGCAGGATTGGAGCCGCTATTATGAGAACTCCATTGTCGCTCCCGGTCCGGAAACAGACCGTTTGTCCGCCCTCGCAGCCGAACTCGGCGTCTATCTCAGCATCGGCTTTTCCGAACGCAGCCAGCGGACCGGAACACTGTATAATTCCAACGCTGTCTTTGCACCTGACGGCACCATGTCCCCGGTCCACAGAAAACTGAAGCCGACCGGAGCTGAGAGGGTTGTCTGGGGTGATGCCCAGGACGGATACTTTCCAGTTACCGACACTCCCTGGGGCCCGGCAGGCAGTCTGATCTGCTGGGAAAGCTACATGCCTCTGGCCCGTGCCGCCCTGTATGAGAAGGGTGTAAGTTTTTATATCTCCCCGAATACAAACGATAATCCGGAATGGCACAATACCATTCAGCATATCGCTCTGGAAGGAAAATGCTACTTCATCAACTGCGATATGATCATCACCAGAAAGTCCTATCCGCAGGATCTCAGCACCCGTGCCGAAGTTGACCTTCTGCCTGAGATGATTTGCCGCGGCGGCAGCTGCATCGTGGATCCTTTCGGCCATTACGTCACCGAACCTGTATGGGACAGGGAGGATATCATCTATGCCGATCTGGATATGCGGAATGTATACCGGGCCCGCATGGAATTTGATCCCTGCGGCCATTATGCCCGGCCGGACGTACTGCATCTCGAAGTAACAGAACGCTGATCCGGAAAGCCCTGTCTGTGGCAGGGTTTTTTTATTTGTTGACGCTAACCGGATATGCTATTGTATAGAGGATTTTATATTTTGATTCATTAAGAAAGATGAAGCATATGGAAAAGAAAAAGATATTTTACGGGTGGATCATTGTTGCGGCAGGCTGTGTAATCATGGCGGCTACCATGGGTATCCTGTCCAACTGCAATTCCCTCTTTATCAAACCGATCTCTGAGGATCTGGGACAATCCCGGCAGGCCGTCAGCGCGATCATCTCCCTGCTGAGTTTCGGCAGTATGGCCGCTTCGTTTTTTGCCGGGCGGATCTTCAACGAGACCAATATCATCCGGATCATGAAAATATCAGTCGTTGTCATGGTGCTGTCCTGCTTTGCCAGCAGTTTTGCCACGGATATCCGGATGCTGTATGTGACCTTTGCGATCAACGGCATCACGATGTGCCTGACCACCACCCTGCCGATGACTTTCATCCTGAACAACTGGTTCAAGGACAACGTCGGGTATGCCCTGGGACTCGCATCCATGGGTTCCGGCTTCGGCGGGGCTCTGTTCAGTGCCATTGCCGGACAGCTGATCACCCGGATGGGCTGGCGTATGACCTACCGGATCCTGGCGTTATCCATCCTGATTACCGCCGTGCCGTGCATCTTTCTGCTTTTACGGCTACGCCCGGAAGACATGGGACTGGAGCCCTACCGTGAGCAGCAGGAAGCCGCTGCGCAACCGCAGGAAAGTACTGACAGCGCCGCCGGTTACACCTACAGTGAAGCCCGCCGGCTGCCGCTGTTCTGGATTCTCTGCGTGGCCGCGGTCATCCTGGGCCTGTGCATGAACGGCATGTACTCTTCCGTTTCCGCCAACCTGCAGGACAACGGCTACTCTCTGGCCTTCAGCGCCAATTTCATCAGCGTATGCATGCTGGTGATGGCCGCCAGCAAGATCCTGCTGGGCAAGATCTTTGACCGGTTCGGTGTCCGCATCGGTTTCTGCTGGGCCTGCCTGGCCCTGTTCCTGGCAACCGTGGGCCTGCTGTTCTGCCGGGTTCCGGCCGCCCTGGTGCTGATCTGCATCGGCATCGGTTTCGGCTTCATCTTCGGTGCTGTTGTCTTCCCGCTTTCGATCCCGCTGATTTTCGGCAAGAAGGATTACCGGGCTATCATGGGTCCGTATGCTTCCCTGATTTCCCTTGGCGGGGTGTTCGGACCGATTGTCTTCGGCCGGATCTATGACGTGACCGGTTCCTACAATCCCGGCTACGTCTTCAATCTCATAATTGTCGGCGCTGTCATCCTGGTCATGTTCAGAATCCTGCCGAACCGGAACGATCAGTTCTCCTGATATCCGCGCAGTAACATACGGGGTCATATGACCCCGTTTTCTTTCTGCAGGCCGGTGTGAGAATGCCGGTGATGCGTGTTGTCTGTTCCCCGCTGCCGGCGAAGATATACTTCAGGCAAACGAATATGAACATCTATACTGTTTCCGTGATTCTGCCTCCTTTATTCTGTCCGGAAGATCTGCTTTTATCGTCCTTCACTGTATAAATGAGGCAGCTTCCTTTTTTAACTGCATTTTGTTTATTTATTCCAGCACAGATGAAAACCGCCCGGGCAAACCTGCCCGGACGGTCTCATATTCTGGTTTTACTGCTCAATACCGAGATAAATGTACCCGGTCTTTTCAATTGCCTCCCTGATCTTTTCCGGATCAAGGGGTGCCTCGCTTTCGATGACGGTTTCCTTTTTCTTCCGGTTTGACTTCACCTTTTTCACATTGAAGCTGCGCCGGATCGCATCGTTGATGTGCGCCTCACACATGGAGCACATCATGCCGTCAACCCTGACGATTGTTTTCACCATATCAGGCTCCTTTCCGTGCTGCCCGCTGCTGCCTGCGGATCGTTTCGATCCCGCACGCAATCGAACATGTCGAGCAGTTCCTGCCGCAGCCGGAACAGCCCTTCTTATGGTCATTCCACAAACTGCGGATACATGCGTAAAGCAGCGCGATGAGCAGCAGAATAATCACTATATTGGCCATATTACTCTGCAGCCAGGTCATCACACACCCCGCAGAAAGTTACTTCACCTTGACGGTCTGTGTCAGGATGTCGGCTTCCTTATACGGCTTGAACAGCATATAGCCGATGAAGCAGATGACAGCGGCTGCAGCTGCCAGGCCAACCGGATGCACTTCGCCGTTCAGGGCCGAGCCGATCTGATAAATGCACAGCGCCACCGCGTAAGCGAAGACACACATGTAGCCGATCGCTATGGCAGTCCACTTGCCGTTGTTCATTTCCCGTTTGATGGCACCCATGGCCGCAAAGCACGGCGCGCACAGCAGGTTGAAGACCATGAAGGCGTAGCCAGCCACGGCACTGCCCTTGAAGAACACATCCAGGACACCGGCGATGTTTTCGCCCTCTTCCAGCAGATCCGGCAGCTCTTCCATGGAAATCAGTGTACCGATGGTGCCGACGACATCTTCCTTGGCTACCAGGCCGAGAACTGTCGCGACCGTTGCTTGCCATGTACCGAAGCCCAGCGGCGCGAAGATCCAGGCGACAGCGTTGCCGATATTCTCAAGGATACTTGCGCCTTCGCCTTCTTCACCGAGATAGTGGAAGCCGCCCTCGAAGGACAGGGAATTCAGAATCCAGATAACAACACTGGAGAGAACGATAACAGTGCCGGCGCGCTTGATGAAACTCCAGCCGCGTTCCCATGTGCCTCTGAGCACGTTGCCGACGGACGGAACATGGTAAGCCGGCAGTTCCATGACGAACGGGGCAGGATCACCGGCAAACAGCTTTGTCTTCTTCAGCATGATACCGGAGACGATAATCGCCGCCACACCGATGAAGTACGCGGACGCGGACACCCACCAGGCGTTGGCGAAGATGGCACCGGCAATCAGGCCGATGATCGGCAGCTTGGCACCGCACGGAATAAAGCAGGTTGTCATGATCGTCATCCGGCGGTCACGTTCATTTTCGATTGTCCGGGTAGCCATGACAGCCGGAACGCCGCAGCCCGAGCCGATCAGCATCGGGATGAAGGACTTGCCGGACAGGCCGAACCTTCTGAACAGACGGTCCATGATGAATGCGACACGGGCCATATAGCCGACATCTTCCAGGATGCACAGCATCAGGAACAGCACAAGCATCTGCGGTACGAAACCGAGCACCGCACCGACACCGTGCACCACGCCGTCCGCAACCAGGCTGACCAGCCAGTCTGCGACACCCCAGCTCTCCAGCAGCGCCGCGGCGCCGCCTTCCATGAACTCTGCGGCAAAGACATCATTTGTCCAGTCTGTCAGGAAGGATCCGAACGGGCCCATGGCCAGCCAGTAGACAAAGGTCATGATGGCCGCGAAGATCGGCAGACCGAGAATCCGGTTGGTCACGATCCGGTCAATACTGTCGGATGTGCTCATCTGGCCGGCTGCCTTCTTCCGGTAAATACCCTTCAGCAGGCTGCCGATGTAGATGTATCTCTCATTGGTGATGATTGCTTCGGCATCATCATCCATTTCCGCTTCAACCGCTTCAATATCCTTGGTGATATGGGCGACTGTTTCCGGGCTCAGCTTCAGGTTTTCCATGACCTTCGGGTCACGCTCGAAGATCTTGATGGCATACCAGCGCTGCTGTTCTTCCGGCAGGCTGTGGACACAGGCTTCCTCGATATGCGCCAGGGCATGCTCCACAGAACCGCCGAAGGTGTGCATCGGGATCGTTTTGCCGCTCTTTGCGGCTTCGACAGCCGCCTCTGCGGCGGCATCAATATTTGTGCCTTTCAGGGCGGAAATGCTGACGATCTTCACACCCATTTCCCGGCCGAGCTGTTCGAGATCAATTTCATCCCCGCTCTTCTCAACCAGGTCCATCATATTGACGGCGACGACAACCGGGATGCCCAGTTCCGTCAGCTGGGTTGTCAGATACAGGTTTCTTTCCAGATTTGTTCCGTCAACGATATTCAGGATCGCGTCCGGACGTTCTGTAATCAGGTATTCACGGGCAACAACTTCTTCCAGTGTATACGGAGACAGTGAGTAGATACCCGGCAGGTCGGTAACGATGACATCTTCATGCCCCTTGAGCTTGCCTTCTTTCTTTTCAACCGTGACACCCGGCCAGTTACCGACAAACTGATTGGATCCGGTCAGCTGGTTGAACAGGGTTGTCTTGCCGCTGTTCGGGTTGCCGGCCAGTGCTATTCTGATACTCATGCGGCTTTTCCCTCCGTTTCGTCATAGACTTCAACCATTTCAGCATCCGCCTTGCGGATGGACAGTTCGTAACCGCGGACCGTTACTTCAATCGGATCCCCCAGCGGTGCGACCTTGCGGACATAGATTTCAACATTCTTCGTAACACCCATGTCCATGATTCTGCGCTTGACGGCCCCTTCACCATGCAGTTTCTTGACTGTGCAGGTTCCGCCGATGGCGACATCTCTCAGTGTTTTCATAGAAATCTCCCCCTCTAAATCATGATTTTTGCGGCAAGTTCTTTATCCAGCGCAACCTTGGTGTTCTTGACGTTCACAATCAGGTTGCCGTTCACTGTGGACACAACCATAATTGGTGCCCCCACAACAAACCCCATATCCTCCAGATGTTTTTTTACTCCGGGATTACCGCTCACCTTACGGATGACATTCATCTCACCCGGTGTGGCATAGGACAATGGCAGCATACATTACCTCCAAATCGGTTAGTTTAAGTTAACTAACTCACTAACATATTTTAGTTAGCCGTTACTAATATGTCAATTATTTCCACGAAAAAGAGAGCCTCACATGCTAGAATTTTTATGAGGAGATCTTTATATGAAAACAGCATTATTCTGGGATTTTGACGGTACGCTGATCTATGCAAACGAGTCGTTTTATGAATCTTTCCGTGATGCCCTGGCAGAAAACAGCATGGTTCTTCCCGCAGCCGAGCTGTATGATTTCCTGCACGCCCATGTCAGCTGGCACAACCCGGACCGCAGTTTTGCCGGGCGCACCGGCGGTCTGTGGTGGTCCGACCTGCAGGAAGCCATGAAAGCATTCTGCCTGGCCCATGGCTTAAGCGTCGAAGCCGCGGATCATACCGCCCTCCGGTTCCGGCAGATTGTCACTTCCAGTGAAATCTATAAACCTTATCCGGACGCGGCCGAAACCTTGAAAACGTGCCATGAGCGCGGTTATGACAACTACATACTCTCCAGCAACTTTCCCGAACTGCCGGCTGTGGCGGAAGCATTCGGTTTTTCTCCGTACATCCGCGACACTCTGCTCAGTGCCGACATCGGCTGGGAAAAGCCAAGGCCCGAACTTTTCCTGGAAGCGATGAGACAGGCCGGGAACTATGATGAGTACGTCATGATCGGGGACAATCCGGCCAAGGATATCGCCGGCGGCCGGGCGGCAGGCATGAAGACCATTTATGTACATCCCCGTCCGGGAACGGAAAACACGGAATGTGATGCGATTGTCGGTGAACTGTGTGATATTCCGGGGATTCTGAAATGAAGAACGTCAGCCGAACCCTGTTCATTCCGCTGTATGGCAAAGCCCGCGTCAGCCGGCAGGGCATTATCCTGCATGATCCGGATGCCGAGCGTATCTGGGCAGCAGAGGCGTTTCCCTTCCGCGGCCGGGCAAAATCAAAGTGGCTGGCTTACAATATGGCCATGCGTGCCCGGGTGTTTGATGACTGGACCGAAGCGCAGCTGAAAGCACACCCGGATGCCCTCGTCCTGCACGCCGGATGCGGCCTTGACAGCCGCTTTCACCGGATCAGGCAGCCATACCGTGAATGGATTGACGGTGACCTGGCCGAGGTCATTGCAGTCCGCCGGCAGTACTATGCCGATACCGGCAGTTATCATATGCAGACCCTTGACGTGACGAATCCGGACCAGGTCAGGGCCCTGCCGCACAGTCCTCTCTGCATCGTTGTCATGGAAGGCCTTTCCATGTACCTTACGGAAACCGAACTGCGGGCCTTCCTGCAGATCCTCCGGGAAAAGTACACGGAGGTGCATATCCTGATGGATATCTACACCGGCTTCGGGGCCCGGGCTTCGCGGCATGCCAATCCGGTCAACGAGACCGGTGTCAGCCAGCTGTACGGCTTCGATGATATCGGGCAGCTCCTGCAGGGTACCGGCCTGCGCTTTACAGCCGAACACACGTTCACGCCGGACGCCCTGGTCCGGGAACTGAAACCGGCGGAGCAGGCTTTCTTCCGCCTGCTGTTTACCGGGAAAGCCTATGGGAAAATCTACCGGCTGATCGAACTCACTTCCTGCTGAATACACAAAAACAGCCTGACATATCAGCCAGGCTGTTTTTTCAGTTTAAAAGACTGTTACTGCATCCCCATGACCAGCGACTGCAGCTCGTCAATCCGCAGGCCCCGGCCTTCCTCGCCGTCGTTGAAACAGACCGCGTACACATAGTCACCGGCTGTGAACAGGGCCTTGTTGACCAGGGTGCCGTCCCCTTCGCAATGCACCGGGAGGCCCTTGAAATTCTCTTCCCAGCTCTCTGTATAGGTATTGAAGTCACCGCTGATGTCCTCATTTCCGATATCGGCCGACTTGCGGACCTGCAGGCTTCCGCCGGTGCCTTCATAAAGCACGCAGACTGCACCCGGCATCGCAAGATAGCTCTGCAGCTCAACCGCATGATCACCCTGCGGCAGTGCTTCCGGAACCGGCGGGTCAAAGGCAAAGCCGGCTATGCCAAGGGCTTCCTCAAGATCCTGTGTTTCCGTCCACGGAATAGAGTTAACGGCCATGCCGTCTTTGATAAACACGGAAGGTTCATCCCCTTCTGCCATATCGTCATACCAGGTCAGTGTACCGTCACCAATCTCAAAGTATCCGGTACCGTTATCATAGGCAACTGTTTCGGTGCTCTTGGTTTCGCTTTCAAAGACAACGTCTGTCTTGACCGCGTTCTCATAGACCAGCCGGCTGTTCTCTCCGTCATAAGTGACATCAATATCCCAGCGGCTTGTTTCAAAGGCGCTGCTGCCCCAGATGACATCCAGGTGGGCCCCGGTATCCGTCCTGAACAGGACGAACGAACCCCGGCCGGCAATCTGTTCATAGTAAGTCCCTTCCAGTTCTGCCGGGACTTCTTCCGCAGCCGCTTCGGCCGTCGGCTCAGCCGCCGCGGTTTCGGCCGGCTTCTCGGCCGTGCAGCCCGTGCAGGCCAGAACAGCAAGCAGTGTTCCTGTCAGTATGCTTTTTTTCATGCTGGTTCCTCCGTTGATATCCTTTATTCAAGCCTTTGCATTATAGCGCCTCCTTACCCGTGAATAACAGAAAAAAGCATGATGTTTTCACACCATGCTTTTTAATTTGGTCTTCCGAAAGGAATGCCTCAGTCGTAGAGGTCGTCCCGCAGACGCTTGTAGTAGAGCTTGTCAACTGTATCAAGCGCCCAGTCCCAGGCCTTCTGCGCCTGCGCGCAGGTATAGCCGGTCAGATACTCACGGGCTGCTTCGATCCCGCCGCATTCCAGGGCTGTCTTATATCCGGCTTCGACTCCGGCCTGTTCCTTGTCCCAGCCGGCTTCGAGTTCATCACGGGCAGCCGCAATCACCGGGGCAGCGAACTTCCAGTTCATGTCACTGATCATCTGAACGGTCAGGAAACCGAACCAGGCCTTGGACGGATCGTACTTGATCTCGCTCTTGTCAACATCGAAGTGCGCCAGCTTGGCAGAATGAACATCCAGATACTCATAGCCCTTCGGCACTCTGGTCAGGGCGACCGGGTACCACGGTGTGTACGGATTGACACACGGTCTCGGCATTGCCCGGTACATTCTGGTCAGATACATGTCATCATTGAATTCGAAGATCGAGCTTTCAACTGTGGCGTTGTTGCATACCGGGCAGAATGTGTCATAACCCTTGTGCGGATTCGCTGTGCCGCCTGCCGTCCGGTCATCCTCGGTGCCTTCGAAGTGTGTCCTCAGCACAGCCTTGACATCTTCCTTGCTGTACTTGCGGACTGCCTTCTGCGAGAACTGACGGATATTGTCCCTGGTCAGTTCGACACCGGTCAGCAGCCGCCAGGCATTGCGGCCGCGCAACCAGTTGCGCTCCTGCAGTTCGTCTTCCTGATAAACCTTGGCGAAGTCAAAGTCGCTGTAATCGCCTTCCACTGCCGGCTTGTACCAGCCCTGCTCGATCGCATGGGTGACAATATTCTTTGTGTACTTGAAGTTGTCCGGATCATTGAAATCGATCTGATGGATGGTCAGATGATTCGGCATGTAGTATACTTCATCATCCTGGATTCTTCTGGCTACGCAGTTGAATCCCTTCGGGACCTGGACAGACCATGCTTCGTCCTTGTCGACGATGTGGTAGACACGGCTGGAGCAGTATCCATACTTCTCAACCAGTTCCATGGCAACCTCGACACCCTGTCTGGCTGTCTTGGCGCGCTGGGCAACCAGGGTCCGCAGCGCATAGCCCAGGCCATAGGCTTCCCGGTTGTCCTTGTGGGAACCGGTGGCGTCCATGGTCGGCCGGGCAGCGTTGGAGACCAGTGCCACGCCGTTTTCATTCATGAAGACATCCGCGAAGGAGATCCCGCCGACGCACTTCACTTCAGACCAGTAGTAGGCATAGGTTTCCGGAACCTGCGGAATGATGGCCTTGCCGTCTTCGAAGACGACCATTTCGCCTTCCTTGTGCTGCATGCGCGGCACCAGGTGGGACTGCACCATGCATTCGGTGTCATCCTCATTATGTCCGAGAATGACATGTCCGGTGACGGAAGCGTTCTTACCGATAATAACGGTACTGCAGTTGCCGCGGTCCAGCCCGGCATAGTTGTAATAAATCATGTTGAGCACCTTCCTTTCTGAAGATAAGTGTTATCTGATTCTATTGTCCTTAATTAGCCGTGGTAATGTCAATTCTTATACATTTATACAGATCATAAGATTTAACATATTATTCCCTACAGCCGGAAATCCCGGAAGATTTTATCCAGGTCCCGGTCATACATCAGTCTTCCCTCCGGGGTTTCATAGGGAATCATCTCCGGTACGGACGCATGTGTGTCGGAAGCGAAGACAATGTAGTTGCTGGCATCGGATTCTTCTTCCGGCACACCTTTGGCCGGCACGAGCAGCACATGGCGGAATACCTTCTGCAGGGTCAGCAGGACATCCTGCAGGAACCAGGATTCCCCGATATCATCATAGCCCGGCACGTTTGCCATGTAGAGGCCGCCTTCTTTCAGCCGGCTGCGGATCAGCTTCGCGCACTCCTCTGTGGCCAGCGGGAATGCCGGCATGAAGCCGCTGTAGGCATCGTTGATGATGACGTCATATTGTTTTTCCTCGTCATTCAGAAGCTGCCGGCCATCGGCCGTGACCAGGCGCAGCCGGTGGTTTTCCTCAGTATGAAAGGTCTCAATCAGTTCATCCAGGAAAAACCAGTCACAGGCCCGCCGCACGGCGTCTTCATCCGTCTCGGCTACGGTCATGGCAATCTCCGGATAATGACTGATGAGATATTTCGGATAGGAATACCCGGCCCCGCCGATCATCATGATCTCCCGGATATCCATGTCCAGGGAAAACATGAGATTCCACTTCTTCATGTACGGGAAAATCAGTTCGTTCCGCAGTTCCGGTTCGAGATAGGTGGCGGAGTGACAGACATCATCCTGCAGGTAATACCGCACCGGGTGACCGTCCTCCACCCCTTCCGCAATACTGATTTCCGGTTTGCTTTCTTCGTTCATACTCTTTTCAGAAAAGGGCACACATCCGGTGCCCTTATGCTTATACGTCCAGTTTGGAATGCAGGATATTCTTTGTCATGATCGGGTTGGCCTTGCCGCGGGTCGCTTTCATGACCTGGCCGACAAAGTAATCGAACAGACGGTCCCTGCCGTTCCGGTAGCCTTCCACTTCCTTCGGGCTTCTGGCAATGATCTCATCGATGATCTTCTCCAGTTCACCGGCATCGGAAATCTGGGCATTCTCCTTCGAAATGAACGCGGACGGTTCTTTCTTTTCATCCAGAACCTTTGTGAACACTTCCTTGGCCTGCTTGCCGGAAATGGTGCCCTTCTTCACGTTGTCATAGATGAACTTGAGCATCTCCGGGGTCAGATAGAAGTCTTTGATCTCCGCTTCGTTCTTGTTCAGCCAGGCAACGATACTGCCGGTCACCCAGTTGCACGCTTCCTTCGGCTCCATGCCGAGATCCACACACTTCTCAAAGTAATCGGAAATGCCCTTGTCACGGGTCAGCACGGTCGCGTCTGTCTCGGAAAAGCCGTAAGTTTCCAGGTATTCCCGGCGGCGTTCATGGCTCAGCCGCGGGATTTCCCGGCGGATGCTTTCCTTCCACTCCGGGGTGATCCGGTAGCGCGGGATGTTCGGCTCAACGAAGTATTTATAGTCAACGGCGTCTTCCTTGGAACGCATGTGGATGGTTCTGCCGCTTTCCTCATCAAACCGCCTGGTTTCCTGTACGACCTCATCATACCGGCCGGCATCCTTCAGGTCACTCTGCCGCTTGATTTCATAGACGATGGCATCGTGCACGTTGCCGAACGAGTTGACATTCTTGATTTCGACCCTGGTGCCGAGTTCTGTCGCATCTTCATCCATGATGGAGACATTGACGTCACAGCGGATCTGGCCCTTCTTGGTGTCAGCTTCGGACGCATCACAGTACTGGTAGGCGCTGCGCATGAATTCCAGAAAGGCAACCGCTTCCTTGGCGGAATGCAGGCATGGCTCCGTTACCAGTTCCAGCAGCGGTACACCGCCGCGGTTGTAGTCAATGACAGAAGAATTCTCCAGATGGTCCATGCTGGCAGCGTCTTCCTCCAGATGGATATCATGAATATCCACCGGCAGGATCCCGCCCTCAAACGGAACATCCACGTGTCCGTGCACGCCGACCGGCATGGTGAACTGGGTCAGCTGGTAGCCCTTCGGCAGGTCCGGATAGAAGTAATTCTTACGGTCAAACAGCATGTATTCCGGAATCCGGCAGTTCAGCACCATGGCCATCTTGATGGAGTCCTTGACACACTTCTTGTTGGCGGAAGGCATCGTGCCCGGGAAGGCCAGGTCAATCGCGTTGACATTGGAATTGGCCAGTTCGGAATAGGCGTTGCGGGACGGTGAGAACACTTTGGAGTTGGACTTCAGTTCACAATGCATCTCAAGTCCGATCACTGCTTTGTACTTCATCAACGCTTCACCTCCCTGGCAATCTGATCCTTGTAATCCATCAGGCCTTCAATCGCCGCGGCGATATTGAGCACCTTCTGGTCTTCGTAGTTGTTTCCGGTGATGTTCATGCCGACCGGCAGGCCGTCGATGAAGCCGTTTGGAATCGTAATGGACGGGAAGCCGCCGAAGTTGCCGATCTGCATGTGTTCTTCCAGCGGTGATGTGCCTTCGTCGAGGATGTCAAGCGAACCGTCCAGATGCTTGGCCGGACCGGTGCCGACCGGCAGGATCACGGCATCATAGGTCTGATACAGTTCCTTCCAGCGGTCCACCAGCAGTCGTCTGACCCGCTGAGCATTCTTGAAGTACCGTTCCTGGTTTTCCTTCTGCAGGACATACGAGCCGATAACCAGCCTTCTCTTGATCAGGCTCGAGAAACCGTGGGTCCGGTGGTCTTTCATGACGTCAATGTAAGTTTCACCGTCACCGCGCGGGCCGAAGATCAGCCCGGTCAGGTTGGCCAGGTTGCTGGTTGCCTCGGCGCAGGACAGGATGACATACACGGACGGCTGGGCGTTCAGCAGGGCCTGGTCGACGGATACTTCCTCGACGATTGCCCCGTTGGCCCGCAGCAGTTCCATCTTTTCCATGAAGTTGGCCAGGTGCTCACGCAGTTCCCGGTGCGGATTCGGATAACGGCTGATGTCGCACAGTTCCTTCACGTAGCAGAGCTTCATGCCGGCCAGCTGCGGCTTCAGGTCATCATACAGATGGATGTGGGAAGAATCCCAGGTAGTCATGTCCTTGTCATCCTTGCCCTTCATCGCATCGATGACAATGGCCACGTCAGCGACACTTCTGGCGAATGCGCCGCAGTGATCAATACTTGACGCAAACGGGAAGACACCGTAACGGGAAATCATGCCGTGGGTCGGCTTGAAGCCGACTATGCCGCAGTAGGCTGCCGGCTTGCGGATACTGTCACCGGTGTCGGTGCCCAGGGCAAACGGGACAACGCCTGCCGAAACAGCACAGGCACTGCCGGCACTGGAACCGGCACACATCCTGGTCAGGTCCCACGGGTTGTGTACGATGCCGGTGTGGCCGGTCGTACCGGTGCCGCCCATGCCGAATTCATCCGTGACGGTCTTGGCTGCCTTCACTGCCCCGGCTTTGTCCAGATTCTCCACCGCAGTCGCGCTGAAGAACGGGACATAGTCACGCAGGGTGTTGGAGGAACCGGTTGTCAGGATATCCTTGGTGGAATACAGATCCTTGACGCCGTAGGGAATACCCGACAGCAGGCTGTCGGTGACTGCTTCCGGTTCAGCATCATCGATGATGGTCACAAACGCGTTGCATTTATCCTGCAGGACATGAATCTTTTC
>JAEEHG010000208.1 GCA_016280695.1 Solobacterium sp.
ATTGCTGAAAAAAATAATGCCTTGACGGCCGCCGGGACCGTGACCTGCCTCGCAGCCGCGGAAAAGCAAAGAAAAAAACAGCTGCATTCTGGCAGCTGTCTTTTTTGTGGTTATTACTGCTTGGTTGTGCATCCCTTGACCGGGTCGCCGACATGCTCATCCCAGCACTTGCAGACTGCTTCGTTCCAGTCCCAGCTGGCATATGCGCCGCAGACGCCGCAGCCCTTCCACGGATCGCCCTCAAGGCCTTCATCACAGACACAGGTTTCCTTGTTGAAGTCCCAGTGCGCGCCGGTGCCGCAGTACTGCGAGCCGCAGGCCTTGTACGGGTCACCTTCGTAGCCGTCGTAGCAGATGCAGGTCTTGGAGTTTTCGTCAAAGTACGCGAAGGCACCGCATGATTCAGGTCCGGTGGCCTGCGGGGCCGGGGTCGGTGTCGCTGCCGGCACATAGGTTGTTACCGGCTTCTGGTTATTTGCGGCCGGGGTCGGTGTCGGGGTCGGTTCCGGAGTCGGTGTTGCAAGATGGAGCTGATCCTTTTCAGCCATCTCCTTAATGACGCTGAAGTCACCGACTTCTGTCCAGACACCATCCGGGGCCATATACTGCAGGGTGCCTACAGAACTGACCCGGACGTTGATTTCGTTATCGTGAAGAAGATCCTTTTCAGCCATGGTTTTGATTGTTTCAAAATTACCGATGGTCTGCCAGTCATCTTCAGCAGCTTCATATTCAAGGAAACCGCCTTCGGTGACCCGGACTTTTACCGTACTTTCATCTTCTGCCTTCTTGGCGCCGCAGCCGAACATGGTGGCTGCCGCAAGGATTGCGAGCAATGTTTTTTTCATCCTTATACTATCCCTCTGTTTCTAGAAATGATTATATCCCGAGTTCTGATCCTTGAATAGTAGGAAATCCAAGTTTTTCTGATACACAACAATGAACTTGCGGGAGGAAAAGAAGCCCGCCTCATGGTATAATCTCAGCGAGGTAAGCTGATGAAACTGTCTTTAATTGTGCCTATGTACAATGTGAGGGAGTACGTACGGCAGTGCCTGGACGCACTGGCGGCGCAGACCCTGGCCGATATGGAAGTGCTGATGGTCAATGACGGATGCACCGATGATACGCCTGAGATTGCGGCGGAATACGCGGAACGCTTCCCGGGACGGTTCATCCTGCTGAACAAGCCGAACGGCGGCCTCAGCGATGCCCGCAACTACGCCATCCCGCACACGAAAGGAGAATACATTGCCTTTCTGGACAGTGATGACTTTGTCGAGCCGGCGCTGTATGAGAAGATGTGCGCGCTGATGGATCAGGGCTACGATGTCTGTGTAACCGATATCGAGTACTGGTACCAGGATCCGGCCAGACGGTTCATCATGAAGGGCCTCAGTGACTGGCCGGCGGAAACCATACAGAAAAAAGCGCTGCTGTCACCGATGTTTGCCTGGAACAAGGTCTATAAGGCGTCCTTCTTCCGGGACATAGGGCTGCGGTATCCGCTAAACACCTGGTATGAGGATATTCCCGTAACCACGCTGATCTTCGCCCGGAGTGAAAAGATCGGGTATCTGAATGAATGCCTGATGCACTACCGGCAGCGTGAGGGCAGCATTATGGCGAACCAGTCCAGTCCCCGGCTCAGAGAGATCTTCGGGATCATGGCGATGGTCCGGGACCGGTTCGAGGAAAACGGCCTGACGGCAGCGTACCGGGATGAACTCGAGTATCTGCACATCGAACATCTGTGCCTGTACGGCATGTTCCGGTTTATCCGCTCGGATAACCGGCGTGAATACTATGACATGGTGCAGGCCGTCATGCGGCAGTACTGGCCGCAGTGGAAACAGAACCGCTACATTGCCAATCTCGGCTTCAAGAACAGAATTTTCCTGCAGTGGTACAGCCGCGCTACAGCCTGGCTGTTTCACCGCTTCATCCGATAAGAGGAGAACCATACGCGTACTAAATATTCGTTTTACAACTTCCTGGTCAGTACGATAACGGCTGTGGTCCTGCCGCTGGTAGGCATCATCAAAGTCCGTCTTTTCATCGACTTCTACGGGTCGGGACTCAACGGTCTGCAGGTGACGATCGCGCAGGTGATCACATTCCTGAATATATGCGAACTGGCTTATTCACTGGCTTTCCGGCAGCTGCTGTTCAAACCGCTGGCCGAAAAGGATCATGAAGAAGTGCTGCGGATCTACCATGGCGCGGTGCGGATTTTCCGGATCACCGGCTGTGTGGTGCTGCTGGCGGCCGCCTGTGTGGCCCTCGGGTTCCCGTTCTTCGCCGAGTCACCGCTCGATTACTGGCAGACCGCCGGGACGTTCTTCCTGCTGGCCATGCCGTACGGTATTTCATATTTCCTGATGGGCCCGAACTTTGTCATCATGGCCGATCAGAAGGAATACCGGATCACCATCTGGATCCAGACCATCGCGATCCTGCGGATGTTCCTGATGGTTCTGGTCATCCGGCTGAAGCTGCCGTTTATCTGGATCCTGTGCATTGAAGCCGCCAACATCCTGGTGGCCAACAGTGTGGCCCGGATGATCGCCCTGCGGGCCTATCCGTGGCTGAAGAATCCGTTTGATGAATCCAGCAATGCCTTCCGGGGTAAAGCCAGGTATGCGGTCATCCAGCGTCTGAGTGAACTGGCAACGACCCAGACCGACAACATTGTCATCACGGCCTTCATGGGCTATGAGATGACTTCCGTGTTCGGCACGTACAGCTATCTGACCGATTCCATTTCCAAGATCACCCAGTCCATGGTCACCTCGCCGATGAACTCCTTCGGCAACCTGTTCAATGACAAGCGGGCCGATGCCTATAACATCTTTACCGAGTTTTATAACTTTGCCGTATTTATCGGCACGGTGGTCAGCGTGGTGATTTTCATTGTCATGCCGCAGTTCGTGCACATCTGGATGGCCAAGCC
>JAEEHG010000209.1 GCA_016280695.1 Solobacterium sp.
CATTTGTCAGCTGTGATACGCCTTTCTGATCGATCATTCTGATTTTATAAATGACAAAGCCGACTATCATCAGCAGGAACATGACAACAACCTGCTGGATCAGCAGCACAACTACATCAGACATAACAAACCTCCCGCTGTACTTACTAATAGTAATGCGATCCGGAATTTAATCAACTCTTTTAATCAATAAAAGGCGGACATCATCCGCCTTTGTATTTCCGTGGTTCCGGACAGTTATTTCAGACTGTTCATGACCGCTTTGTATACAGCATCTGCCCGGCCGCAGCCGTCTGCCAGCATGGCTTCCGCCTCTGTGTTTATTTCACCGGCTTTTGTACGGTCCAGCATCATCTTCGTGTTGATGAACACGTTCAGAGACGCCGCCTGCAGACAGGCCCGGGCCAGAACCGCGCCGGCCGCGGCATCGCTGAGCGCCAGCCGGCTGCCTTTTTCCGCCAGTTCCTCCAGGATCGCGACAGCCTCCATGGCAGTCCGCATAATATCCAGCGGTGCCGTGCAGGCTTCCCTCAGACACTGTTCCATAACCTGCTGCTTGTGCTCCGCCTGTTCCGGTGTGTCCTTCGGCAGTCTGTATGCGGCCGCCAGCGGGGCAAAACACTCCGCATCCCGGTCAGCCAGCAGAATGAATTCTCCCTGCAGCTGCGTACACCGGTTCAGAATCCGCTGCATGTCTTCCTCATACGCGGCATATTTCTTTTTCCCTGTGGTCAGGCTGGCAACCATCCGGCCAAGCGAGACGGCCAGGGCTCCTGCCGCTGCCGCAGCGCCGCCGCCGCCCGGTACAGGCGAGGCACTGCCCAGTTCTGCCGTAAACTCTGTAAAGGGTTTTTCCAGCATCATAATCAGATAACCGGTCCGAGGCAGAAGATATCCAGTGAAGTGAAGTACTGGATCGCTTCGTTCTTGGTCATTTCACCGTTAAGCACCCGCAGCAGCTTCGCAAACGCTTCTTCACCGACTTCCTCGATGGTCTTGTCACCGGTGAGGATCAGGCCGGCATTCAGGTCCATGTCATCCTTCATGTTTTCAAATGTATTCGGGTTGCCGCAGATCTTGATGACCGGCATGCACGGGAATCCCTGGGGCGCCCCGCGGCCGGTGGAGAAGCACATGAACTGAGCTCCTGTGGCTGCCATGCCGGTCAGGATTTCCGGTTCCCGGCCGGGTGTATCCTTGATCCACAGGCCTTTCTGCGTTGTCACATGTTCCGGATAGTCCAGGACGCCCTGGATCGGCCTTGTGCCGCTCTTGACAATGGCACCCAGACTCTTCTCCTCAATGCTGGACAGGCCCCCGGCGATGTTGCCCGGTGTTGGCTGGCCGCGGCGCATGTCACAGCCGATGCTCTTGGCACGGGTCTCCATCTCATTCACGATCCGGTAGATGTCTTTGGCTACATCTTCATTGACTGCTCGTCTGGCCAGCAGGTGCTCACCGCCGATGAACTCGGTTGTTTCGCCGAAGATGACCGTCGCCCCAAGGTCAACCAGTTTATCAGCCACATAGCCGATGACGCAGTTGGAAGCCATCCCGCTGGTCGTGTCGGAACCGCCGCACTTGATGGACATGATCACTTCGGAGATATCTGCCGGTTCGCGCAGCTGGCCGGAAATCTGCATGACCAGGCGCCGGGCAATATCCGTGCCTTCCCGGACAGCCTTGGAAACACCGCCCAGTTCCTGAATGTGGATGATCTCCACCGGCTTGCCGGTTGCCTTGAGTTCTTCGTACATCCGGGCATGGTCCGTTCCTTCGCAGCCGAGACTGACAATCAGCACCGCCCCGAGGTTCGGGCTCTTGCCCAGGCTGATCAGTGTCTCCGTGACCCGGTCAAGATCCGGCGGCAGCTGGCAGCACCCCTGATGATGCAGGAATGTGACCGTGCCCTGCACTTCCCGGCAGATGGCATTGGCCACATCATTGGCACAGGTGACTGCCGGAATGATACCGACATAGTTGCGTGAACCGACCGATCCATCCGGTCTTCTGTATCCATACCAGGTTGTCATACGGTCTCTGCCTCCTTTTCCGTTTCCCAGTCACCGCGGCCGCGCATGCTGTCCAGGTTGTGCACGTGCACATACTCGCCCTTGACAATCTCTTTCGTCGCGATGCCGATTTCCTCGCCGTACTTGGTGATCTGCTCACCGATATGAATATCCGCAACAGCGATCTTGTGGCCGTACGGAACATCTCCCTTTACAGTGATCTGTTCCCGGTTTCCCTTCTTGTCGCGCATCTCCACCACGGTGCCGTCAGTGACATCATTGGCGAAAATGGTCGCGACATTGTCAAGGTCGTTGACTTTCAAAGCGATTTTCAACTCTTCCATGATTTCCTCCTGTTTATTCCGGGGCAACTGCCAGCACACTGACTCCATCCGGAATGACAACGACACGGGCATCCTTCCCCTTGAGCTGATATGCAATGTCCAGGGCTTCATCCGGTGTCGAAGCCGGTATCATGTTGCATCTGCGGACAGTATCCGGATCCAGGTATGTACTGACCAGAATCACTTTGTGTTTCTTCAGGATACGGGCATAAATCTGCGGGCACCACTGTTCCGGTATGGTCTCTTTCGGCGGGATCTTGGCCAGATAGGCATCAATTTCTTCCGGTGTGCCAAGCTGGATCAGTTCGGCGAAGTGGGTGCCGCCCATGCCGTCCACACAGCTGCAGCACATGATGATCACCCCGTCCTCCCCGGCGCAGGCTTCCGCGGTTGCCACGGCCTTCGGGCTCTGGTACAGGTTCTGATCCAGCGGATACCCGCCGTTGCTGGTAACAACGATATCCCCGGTGATGGAGGGACACTGTGACCATTCCCGAATGAACGCGACTCCTTCTTCATGCGCCTGTTCCAGATCACCTGCCCAGGCCGCAATGACTTTCTTTTCCGCGTTCAGCGCCACATTGAGGATAAACTGTACATTCACCAGCCGGGCAGCATATATCATGTCCTCGTGAATCGGATTGTGTGCCAGGACCCCGGTCTTGGCATATGGGCTGGCAATGGCTTTATAGGAATGATTCTCGTTGACTGTTTCCTGAGAGCAGATGCCCGGCAGGATACTTTTTCTGCCGCCGGAGAAACCGGCAAAGAAGTGCGGCTCAATGAATCCTTCGCAGATCAGCAGGTCACATTCCGTTGCCAGATGATTGACATGGAACTCCGCCCCTGACGGCAGGGTGCCCATGTTGACAAACTGGTTCGGATCAAAAGCGTTGTTCACCACGATCTTCTCATTATCCACAATGGCATCACCGAACATGCGGCGCTGCTCCTCCGGTGTTGTTGCACGGTGCAGCCCGGTGGCGATCAGAATTGTAATGTCCGCATCCGGATTGCCTTTTCTAATCTCCGCCAGTTCCAGCGGCAGGGTGATTCTGCTTGGCACAGCGCGGGTATGATCGCTGGTCACCAGCACAATCTTCCGCTTTCCCGCAGCCAGTTCCCGCAGCGGCTTCGTTCCAATCGGATGCTCGAGGGCGTCCCGGACAAGTTCTTCTTCGCCCTTCCCGGGATCATAACTGTCCAGACCCGCGGTCATGACCGCTTCCAGGTTCTTTTCATCCACGTGGAGGTCCAGTGTAGAGGTGTAATACGGCAGGGCAATTGTCTTTATCATGTCTGCCTCCTTTGCTATCTGTATTCATCGTACAATCTCGGCGGTCATAAGAAAAGAGACGCTGCGGCATTTATGTGAGTTGTTCTGCTGAAAAAAAAGCGGAGCATCTTCCGCTTCCCGGATGAGGGCCCGGTCAGATGCTCCGTTGATTATGAATGCTGATAATTCAGTATTACCGGTTATTAGGCGTTGAAGACGTACTTGTCCAGACGGTCGAACGCTTCCTGAACTCTCCATGTCGGCAGAGCGAGGTTCATACGGATACCGTATTCGCCATGGAACGGACGGCCATCCTGCCACATGACACCAACTTCGGCGCCCATTTCCTGCAGACGCTGGATGGTGACATTGTGCTCTTCGCACCATTCCTTGCAGTCAAGGAACAGCATGAATGTAGCTTCCGGACGGGATGTGTGGACACCCTTGAACTTTGTTGTTACATACTCGTAAGCGATCTTCGCATTCTCGCTCAGAACTTCGCACAGCTGATCGACATAGTCGAATCTGCCTTCGCCTGTGTATGCGCCGATAGCAGCATACATCCACAGCATGTTCATTTCGTTGTAGTGAGACAGGGAAGCCTGCTTGTCAACGCGGTCACGGAGCCAGTCGTTGAAGATGAATCTGTAGGAACCAACCAGACCGGCGATGTTGTAGGTCTTGGATGTCGCATAGCATGTAACTGTGTGCATCTTAGCCCAATCGTTGGTCAGGCAGGTAGCGTTGTGCTTGCGGCCATCGAGCATGATGTCGCTCCAGATTTCATCGGAGACAACCCATACGTCATGCTTTTCGAAGATTTCGAAGCACTTTTCGAGTTCTTCCTTGGACCATGCGCGGCCTGTCGGGTTGTGAGGATTGCAGAAGACAGTAGCATGAATCTTGTTGTCAACAATCTTCTTCTCCATGTCTTCGTAGTCAATTCTCCAGTAACCGTTCTCATCCTTGTACATCGGGTTCAGGATGATGTTCCAGCCGTTGTTCTCGATGCAGCCTGTGAAGCCGATATATGTCGGGCTCTGCAGCAGGACGTTGTCGCCGGCGGAGCAGAGAACGTTCAGAGCGGAAACGACGCCACCCAGGACGGAGTTATCATAGCCGATAACCTTTCTTGTCAGATCGTCGCCATAACCATTACGTGTCTTGTGCCAGTCGATGATACCATCGAAGTATTCAGCTCTCGGTCTGTAGTAGCCGAATGTGTCGAGGCTGGCGCGCTCAATCATCTTTTCCTTGATCGGCGGGAAAGTCGGGAAGTTCTGGTCAGCAACCCACATCGGGATCTGCTTGTCCTTCCATTCCGGCTTTGTCAGAGCACCATTCGGAGGCATTTCGACGGCAACTGCGTCCTTGCCCATACGGTCAATAAACTGTGTGAAATCAAACTTCATAATCTAAGAATTTCTCCCTTCTTATGTATTCGGCACCTTTCCGGTGCGAATTACCAAACTGTTTCGTGCGGTCCGCTGTAAGCGCTTCACGCACCCTATAAATATAGCACCGGCCAACCGTGGTTACAAGCGCTTTCACGCGCTTCTTTCCGGTTTGGCCACTGCGGCTGCGGAGAACTTACTTCTCGACAGCGAATACTTCGATCTCTACGAGACCGCCCTTCGGCAGAGCAGCAACCTGGAATGCTGCGCGAGCCGGGAAATCAGCTGTGAAATACTGTGCGTAAACTTCGTTCATAGCGCCGAAGTTGGCAATGTCGCTCAGATAGCAGGTAGCCTTGACGACGTTGTCCATTGTCATTCCTGCTTCGGCAAGGATTGTCTTCAGGTTTTCCAGAGACTGCTTTGTCTGGCTGGCGATGTCAGCACCAGCGAATTCGCCTGTCTTCGGATCAACGCCCAGCTGGCCCGAAACAAAAACCAGACGACCTGTGCATTCTACACCCTGGGAATACGGGCCGATTGCTGCCGGAGCATTCGGGGAAGCCAAGATCTTCTTCATGTAATATTTCCTCCTTATTAGCCGTATGTTTTGCCGCAGCAAAACATCTACTGAAGAAAATTTTAGCACTCCCAAAATAGGGCCGCAAGCGCTTCCACCCTGTTTCATAACTTACATTCACTGTAAATTTTTTCAGCGTAAAGACTTGCGTTTTCACTTGAAAAATACCCCGAAATCCGCTCTTCGAAGAAGGCTGTTCGTGTAATATACTTAATGATGTAAACATTCATAAAACTGCATAAGGAGGACAACGCACATGAATGAACGTCAGGAACAACTCGTCCGCAATGCCGACAAGAACAGACAGCTGGTTCTGGATGCCGAGCGCTGGCTCTGGGCCCATCCGCAGGTCGGTTTCACGGAGTGGGAAGCCCACAATTACCTGGTAGAAAAATACGAAGCCCTCGGCTATGAACTCGTTCTGGCCGGCAAGATCCCGGGTTTCGGCAACATCCCGGGTTTCTACACTGACATCGATACCGGAAAACCCGGCCCGACCCTGGCTATTTTCGGCGAACTCGACGCCCTGGACATCGCCAACCATCCGGAATCCGTCAACGGCATGACCCACTGCTGCGGCCATCATGCCCAGTCGGCAGCCCTGCTCGGCCTGGCGGCTGCCTTCAAGGAACCGGGTGCCCTGGACGGCCTGTGCGGCAAGATCCGCCTGATTGCTGTCCCGGCAGAAGAAATGATCCAGCTGGCCTACCGTGAGGAACTGCGCAAGCAGGGTGTCATCAGCTACATGGGCGGCAAGGTTGAATTCATGCACAGAGGCATCCTCGACGGTGTCGACCTGGCCATCATGGTGCACACCGCAGCCATGGCGGAAGGTGACCCGTATGACTTCATCTGCGGTTACGGCAACAACGGCTGCATGGCCAAGACCATCCGTTACAAGGGCAAGTCGGCCCACGCCGGCGGTTCCCCGCATCTCGGCATCAACGCCCAGTACGCGGCCATGCTCGGCCTGCAGGCAGTCAACGACCTGCGTGAAACTTTCCAGGAAAAGGATACAATCCGCTTCCACCCGATCATGATGGGCGTCAATTCCGCCGTCAATATCATCCCGGATGAAATGAAGATCGAAAGCTATGTCCGCGGCCGTACAATCGAAGCCATGAAGAAGGAAAACACCAAG
>JAEEHG010000210.1 GCA_016280695.1 Solobacterium sp.
ACGGGCTGTGCGGGTTCAGCAGCGGCACTGCCTGACGCTGCATGTTCGCGCCCATCAGAGCCCGGGTGCAGTCGTCGTTTTCCAGGATCTGAACGGAGGCCGTCGCCACCGAGACAATCTGCCGCGGCGAAACGTCGGCGTAGTCAATGGTGTCTTTTTCCGCCATGACGGTATCACCGGCAATTCTGGCGACGACACGGTCATTGACCAGCCGGCCGTCCTGAATCTCGTTGGCCTGGGCAATGACATGGTCGTTTTCTTCATCCGCGCTCATGTATACGACTTCATCCGTGACCACGCCGTCTTCGTTGACCTTCCGGTACGGGGTCTGGATAAATCCGTATTCATTGACTCTGGCATATGTTGTCAGATAGGAAATCAGACCGATGTTCGGACCTTCCGGTGTTTCAATCGGGCAGATCCGGCCATAGTGGGAGTTGTGAATATCACGCACTTCGAAGCCGGCCCGCTCTCTGGTCAGGCCGCCCGGGCCAAGCGCGGAAATACGGCGCTTGTTGGACAGTTCCGCCAGCGGGTTCTGCTGGTCCATGAACTGGGACAGCTGGGAACTGGAGAAGAACTCCTTGATCACTGCCGTCAGCGGCCGGATATTGGTCAGCTGCTTCGGGGTCAGACCGGAAGCGTCCGCAATGGACATCCGTTCCTTGACAACCCGCTCCATCCGGGACAGACCGATCCGGAACTGGTTCTGAATCAGTTCCCCGACGGTCCGGATGCGGCGGTTGCCGAGCATATCGATATCATCAGCACTGCCGACACCGTCCAGCATCGTCAGTTCATAGTTGTACAGCGCGTACATGTCCGGCATGGTGATGGTGTGCTTGCTGTTGAGCGGGTCCACACCGATCAGCTTGACGGCATGGCCGTCATCCGTCAGGATATCGATCTGCTGCACGCAGGCACCGATCAGCCACATGGTGACTTCTTCCCGGGCCATGACATGCGCCTGCACGTTTTCTTCCTGCTCTGTGGACAGGGTCATCCGGCTGTCGCTTTCCGGATCATATGTGCACTCAACCAGGTCTTCACCGTTGGCCAGGACACGGCCGATGGTGTAGAGCCTGCTGCCGTAGTTCATGACCGCGGCGGCATTGTCGTTTGTCAGCTTGACTTCCTGGGCAATGATGCCGGCATAAACCGTCACCTTGTCGAATTCGGCAGCGATCGCCTTCACATCGGCAGCGGTGATGACCGTGCCTCTGCGCATGCTGACCTTTTTGCCTTCCAGATCCGTGGCCAGGATACGGCCGGTTAGGCCGCCCGTCCATGTTGTCTCCAGCTCGGCGGTAACCGGGTGGGAGAAGGCATGGATATACGGAAGGGCCCGGCAGTTGATGCCCTTGGCCAGTTCCGGCTTCAGCGCATTCCGCTCGGTCTTGCCGATCATCCGGTTCTTCTTGAAGATGACCTTGCCTTCCGCCCCGATGAGGTCATTCTTGAGGACATGGCCTTCCATCCGGTCGAGGACATTGAGCTTCTTGAGCACCTTGTACCGGCCGGCCTTGGTCAGGTCATACCGGCGGTAGTCAAAGAACTTGGCATCCATGAGGTTCATGGCGCCTTCAATGGTGGCGATTTCATCTGCCCGCTGGTTCTCGTAGACACTCAGCAGCGCTTCGTTGGTTGTCTTTGTCTTGTCGGCAGCCAGGGTGTTGCGGACTTCCTCGTAGTTGCCGAAGACAGAGGTGTACAGAAGCATATAGTCGTTCAGGAATTCCCGTTCCTCACCCGGAACGATGACATCCGGGTACAGTTCAAACTGCAGGGCCTTCAGGAACTTCTGCATACCGGTGGTATCAAAGGCATCCTCGCCCCGTTCCAGGTTCAGGGACATGCCGATCGCCTTGAACAGGATGGTGCTGAGCACCTTCCGGCGGCGGTCAATCGACACGTTCATGATCCGGCCGAGCGCGGCCTTCTTGTCATCCGACATGAATTCCAGCCAGGTGCCCCGGGACGGAATCAGTTCGCATGTATATGTATCGTGGCCGGTCCGTTCTTCGGAAACAATATCAAAGTAGGCACCCGGCGATCTGACGATCTGGGATACAATGACACGTTCTGCACCGTTGATAATGAATGTCCCGGTCGGGGTCATCAGCGGGAAATCGCCGAGGAAGACATCTTCCCACTTGGTCATGACTTCACCGGTGTCCTGATCCAGTATCTCCAGTTCCATCTTGGCTTTCAGCGGGGCGCTGTAGTTCGCCTCGCGGTACTTGCACTCACTGATGGAGTATTTCGGTTCTCCAAATTCGTAATCCAGAAACTTCAGTTTGATGTTTCCGGCGTAGTTGTAAATAGGATAGATATCGTTGAATACCTCCCGGATGCCTTCCCTTACAAACCACTCAAAGGACGCTGTCTGGATCTCGACGAGATCCGGCAGGTCCAGCCCGGCACTGACTTTGGAGTAATCACGCCGGACAGCTTTGTTGCCATAATGCACAACGTGGTATGTCTGCTTATTTTCCATGTACGCCATCCTTTCGCCTGCATCGCTGAAACGCCGAAAAGGGGTATTAACCCTGTTTTCAATTTTTCGGCTTTTTTGCAACGTAATATTTTATCATCAAATGGTCAATTCGTCAATTTGTACGGGTACAGCGGAGAATCCAGTATCCTTTGCTCCGGTCTATGACTTCACAGTTTCCGTAGATCTCCCTGAGTCTTGCGGCTGCGCTCTCCGCGCCCTGTTGGCGGCGGATGACAGCCAGGAAGATGCCTCCGGGATTCAGATGATCGTGTGCAGCCTCCAGCAGCGGATAGAGGACCTTTTTCCCGACCCGTATTGGCGGATTGGTCACAACAGCGTCAAACATCGTGCTGATGTGCTCAAAACCGTTGGATTCCACCACTTCCACCGGGCACCTGTTGCGGACAGCGTTTTCCGCCGTCAGTTCCAGCGCCCGCGGATTTACGTCACCGGCTGTCACGGTGCAGTCAGGGAATGTGCGCTTGAGCACAATGCCGACCACCCCGTAGCCGCAGCCAAGGTCCAGGATACTCCCGCGGAGCTCCTGCCTGACTGCCGATTTCAGCAGCAGTTCGGTGCCGTAATCGACACCGTCCTTGCTGAAAACACCGGTATCCGTAATGAAAGTGTAAATATCGCCCGAAAACCGGAAAGAGTGTTCCTTCCGGTTCGAAGGAAGGCTGCGGTTGTCTTCAAAATACTGATTCTGCGCCATGCAGCCTCTCCTTTCTTAGGGCCGAAAAGCCGAACGGAAAATCCGCCGGCTTTTCTTTGTTTTTTGTTTTCAGCGATTACTTGTATTCGACAGTAGCGCCGGCATCCATGAGCTTCTTCTTGATGCCGTCGGCTTCATCAACAGAGATATCCTTCTTGATTTCTGCCGGAATGCCGTCGACCAGCTTCTTGGCATCAACCAGGCCCAGACCTGTGATTTCACGAACAACCTTGATGACGCCAACCTTGGAATCACCGAAGCTTGTCAGAACAACAGTAACTGTGCTCGGAGCAGCATTTGCTTCTTCAGCCGGAGCAGCAGCAACTGCAACCGGAGCAGCGGCGGAAACGCCGTACTTTTCTTCGATAGCCTTGACCAGTTCATTCAGTTCAAGGATTGTAGCTTCATCGAGATACGCAAGAATCTCTTCCTGTGTTAACTTTGCCATGATTCATTCCTCCTCTTTCTCAGGCAGCTGCCTCAGCAGCTTCTTCTTTTACTTCTTCTTTTGCTTCAACAGGGGCACCTTCTCCTCTGGCCTCGGCAACCGCGTTCACGGCCCGGGCAAACTGAGAAACAGGAGCCTGCAGTACGGACAGCAGCATGCTGAGCATTCCTTCTCTGTTCGGCAGAGCGCTCAGTTCCTTGATCACATCGACGCCGACAACCTTGCCTTCGACAATGCCGCCCTTGAGAACAAGAGCGTCATGCTTCTTGGCATACTTTGCCAGCACACGGCTTGCTGCGGTCTCGTCAGAACCGAATACAAGTGCATTCGGGCCGGTCAGATAGTCCTTCAGTTCACCGAACCCTGCAGCTTCTGCAGCGCGGGCAGCCAGCGTGTTCTTGTAGACTTTCATCTCCACGCCTTCCTCGCGCATCAGTCTGCGCAGTTCAGTGACTTCAGCAACGCTCAGACCACGGTACTCTGCAACGACTGCAGATGCAGAATCAGTCATCTTGCCGGCGATTTCGGCAACGACGTTCTTCTTGTTTTCCAATACCGTCTGATTCATTCCTTCACCTTCACCTTTCTACTGTTATCGCCTACCGAATATAAAGCCTCTGCCGGCGGCAGAGGCAAAAAAGTTTATACTGAAACTTTCTACCTCGGTAACATGATTAAGCTTCCGCCGTTACTGTCTCTGGTATTTGATAACGATGATATGTTAAATCAAGTCAATGCTCCTGTCAATGACGAATTTTTACCGGAACCGGGAATACAGCAGGTACAATTCCCGCCGCAAACAAGAAAAATACTCCATGGCCGGCAGGCGGCCATGGAGATTTTATTATTTCATTGAGACGATTGCTTCGATTTCGATGGCCATCCCGCCGGGCAGGGCCTTGACTTCGATGCAGCTGCGGGCCGGCTGGCAGGGCAGATACTGGTGGAAGAGCTTGTTGAATTCCCCCCACTGGCTCATATCGGTAATGAAGCAGGTGCATTTGACAACCTTGTCCACATCACCGCCGGCATTGACAATAACCCGGGTCAGATTCTTCAGAACCTGTTCGGCCTGGCCGAGGAAGGTGGCGGGGAGTTCACGGGTTTCAGGATCACGGCCGCCGGTGCCTGAGACATACATGACATCGCCGTCGATGACTGCAGATGCGAACGGTGCGTCCGGGTTGACCGGGCCGCCCTGGGCATTGACTCTTTTAAGCATGATGATTTTCTCCTTCTTTCATCTGGTTTCATTATAAAATAAGTATGTTATGAAGACACTGCAATTGATCAGGGGCCTGGACCGGCTGCCCTGGACGGATGCCCAGTCGGAACTGGCTGCGCAGGCCGGCGGGATTGTGGCCGAGATCCAGCAGGACGCCGAAGGCATTCTGTTTGCCCTGCCGAAAGAAAAGATATTTGCTGACAAAGAGCGGGGCCGCGGCTATGTCAAGGACTACACCGTCACGCAGATGAAGGCCTGGCAGATCGCCGATGATGCCCACCCGGAAGGAACCCCGGCCATCTGTTCCCTGGAGGAACTGCTGGCCTTTCTGGCCCCGGGCAGGCTGAACCTGCTGATCATCTTCCGGAGCCAGCTGATCGGCTATGTCGGCATGGAAGAAAAAGCCGCTGCCCTGGTGCGGCAATACGGCATGCAGGACCGTGTTTACTACGCGGCAGAGAGCTATGTCAGCGTCACGGATGTCCTGGCGGCCGATCCTGCGGCCCGGGCTGTGCTGATGTACGACCAGCCGCTGCTGGACCCGGTATCCTTCGCCGTCAGGAATCACCTGTTCGGCCTGATGCCGCTGCGGGCGGAAATAACCCCGGAACTGCGGCAGCGCTGCCGGGAAAACCGCTTGGCCCTGTTCCGTGATCTGATCCTTCCCGGGACAGCCCCCGGCCAGAGTACCATCGTTGCAGAGATCCCTGCAGAAACGGAGTGAATCGATATGACAAACGAAAAATGGAAAATCGCTTTCTACGGCGAAGATGACTTTGCCGCCCGGATGAAAGGCAGCGTCACTCCATGGCTTTACCAGAATGTGGTTTCCGGCACCACGCTCAGCCTGGACGGTATCCGCCTGCAGTACTACTATGCCCTGACCCCGGAGCGCGGCAAGACGATCACGTTTATTCACGGCTTCGGTGAGTTCTTCGGCAAGTACCACGAGGTGATGCACCTGTTCTATCAGGCCGGTTACTCTGTCTTTTTCCTGGAACTGCGGGGCTTCGGCCGTTCGCAGCGCCTGGTCAGTGACCCCGAGCTGATCCACGTGAATTCATTCAATGAATACCTGGATGACGTGTTTGCCTTCCAGTACCAGATTGTCCAGCCCCTGACCCGCGGGGATGTGCATATTCTCTTCGGCCACTCCATGGGCGGCTGCATATCCACCCTGTTCCTGGAGCGCTATCCGAAGTTCTTCGACAAGGCCATCCTGTCCTCGCCAATGCTGGAGCTGGATTTCCGGACAAGCGACTGGAAACTGCAGGCCCTGTCGATGATCAGCACGGCCCCGAACCTCAACGCCAAGCCTTCCCCCAGCTTCCGCCCGTTCAACCCGAAGCCTGACTTCGGGCACAGCAGCTGCGCTTCCGAACCGCGTTACATGTATCAGTTCAGCCAGCGGCTGGCCAGCGATAAATATCATACTTCCGGCAGCTCCTACGGCTGGACCAGGGCAGCCTACGCAGCCATGCAGGAAGCCATCGCCTATGCCGGGGACATCCGCATCCCGCTGCTGATCCTGCAGGCCGAAAACGATCATCTGGTGCTGCCGGGCGGCCAGCAGCAGGTGGCCCGGCGGGCCCGCAACGCGGCCATCATGAAGATTCCCGGCTCGAAGCACGAAATCTTCAACGCCACGACCGAAGCGCGGGAACTGTACTGGCAGGTGATCTTCACCTTCCTGGAAACCCCGGTCAGTGAAATCCCGGCGGCCGGATAAAACAAAAAAACTGAATCTCATCGAGATTCAGTTTTCTTTCTGCTTACTGCTCAACAGTGACCTTGATGCCCGGGCCCATGGTTGTGGCAATTGTCATGCCCTTGATATATGTGCCCTTGACAGTGGAAGGCTTGACTCTTACCAGCTGATCGTACAGAGCCTTGAAGTTCTCTGCCAGCGCTTCTTCCGTGAAGGAGCACTTGCCGATCAGGACATTGACGTTGCCGTCTCTGTCAACACGGTATTCAATCTTACCCTTCTTGATTTCCTCGATGGCCTGCGCAACGTTCATTGTAACGGTGCCGGTCTTCGGGTTCGGCATCAGGCCTCTCGGGCCCAGGAGACGGCCCAGCTTACCCAGCTGACCCATCATATCCGGTGTCGCAACGATGATGTCGAAGTCGAGCCAGCCGCCCTGGATCTTTTCGATCATGTCAGCGCCGCCGACAAAGTCAGCACCGGCATTCCGGGCTTCCTCTTCCTTCGCACCCTGGGTAATGACCAGAACCCGTCTGGACTTACCTGTGCCGTTCGGCAGAACCATGGCACCACGGATGTTCTGATCCGCCTGACGCGGGTCAACATTCAGGAAGAAGCATGCTTCGACGGAAGCGTCGAACTTGGCAACATTGGTCTTCTTGGCCAGGGCCATTGCTTCAGTGTACGGATACAGCTGCTCACGGTTGATCAGCTTTGCTGCTTCAGCGAATTTCTTTCCAGCCATGATCAGCCCTCCCATCCTTCAATGGTAATGCCCATGTTGCGGGCAGTACCGGCAACGATCCGCATCGCTGCCTCAACGTCATTCGCATTCAGGTCAGGCATCTTGTATTCGGCAATTTCCCGCAGCTGTGCTTCGGTGATCTTGCCGGCCTTGACGGTCTTCGGTGTACCGGATGCCTTGTCGATGCCGGCAGCCTTCTTCAGCAGAACAGCAGCCGGGGTTGTCTTGATGACGAATTCAAAGGACTTGTCTTCATACGCTGTGATGATAACCGGAACGATATCACCCTTGCGGTCTTTTGTCTTGTCGTTGAATTCATTGCAGAACTGCGGCATGTTGATGCCGGCAGAAGCCAGTGCCGGTCCCGGTTTTGCGCCGCCGGCCGGGAACTGAAGCTTGCAGATTTTCGCAACTCTCTTTGCCATGTGGTTTTCCTCCTTATATAAGTTTCCACATGCAGTGGTACAGCGGATGGTTGCACATCCTCCCACGCATGATACGCACACAAAAAACGTGTGCCCTATTAATATACCCGCCATTGTTCCGTCCGTCAACGGATTTTTCCTGCTTCCCGCCGATTGGTGCTACAATTCTTCTCATACAGGAGGCATGCCATGCGCGTTCAGCTGATCAGAGACAGACATTTCTACCGCCGGGTACTGACATATATGCTGCCGGTAGCCCTGCAGCAGGCCATCAACATGGGCGTCAACATGCTGGACACCATGATGCTGGGTTCCTTCGGCGAGATCCAGCTGTCTGCCTCGAGTCTGGCCAATCAGTTCTATAATTTCTTCACGATTTTCTGCATGGGCATCATCGGCGGCGCCAGTGTGCTGGCTTCCCAGTACTGGGGTGCCGGTGACAAGGATAAGGTCCGCCAGACCTTTTCCATGGCCATGCGGCTGACCCTGGCCATCTCGCTGGTCTTCGCGGCCCTGACATACCTGTTCCCGGACCGGATCATGCGCATCTATACTTCCGAAGCCGCGGTCATTGCGCAGGGGGTGCGGTATCTGCGCATCACGGTATTCATCTTCACGATGCACGGCCTCAGCCTGGTCATGGCCAACCTGATGCGCACGGTCGGACATCCCAAACTCGGCCTGATCGTTTCGATTATTTCCTTTGTCGTCAACATCGGCGGCAACTATACATTTATCTTCGGTAAATTCGGCATGCCCCGCATGGAGATCGCCGGGGCGGCGCTGGGCACCCTGATTGCCCGGGCAGCCGAGTTCCTGACCACCTTTATCTTTGCCCTCAAAATCGAGAAGAAGCTCCGCCTGCGCTTCCGCCATCTGCTGAAATCACCGAGCGGTGAATTCTACCGGAATTACTTCCGGATCGGTGCCCCGGTGCTGGTCAGTGATGCCCTGCTGGGCCTGGGCGGCAATATTGTCAGCATTGTCCTTGGCCATATGGGCGCGGCCGTGGTAGCGGCCAATGCCATCTGCCAGGTCATCGACCGGCTCATGACCGTTGTCATCTCCGGCATTTCCAACGCGTCCGGCATCATTGTCGGCCACACGATCGGCGAAGGCCATGCCGACCTGGCCCTGCGGCAGGGCGAAACGTTCTATCTCCTCAGCGTGATCTTCGGCGCGGTGTCGTCGGTCTTCCTGCTGCTGCTCGGACCGCTGACCATCCGGATGTACAACCTGACCCCGGAAACCGTTGTCATAACCCACCAGCTGATGAAAGCCTATGCCGTGATCATCTTCTTCCAGGCCGTCCAGT
>JAEEHG010000211.1 GCA_016280695.1 Solobacterium sp.
ATACAGTCGTTCCTGCTGACGTGGCTGTTCTCCGACCTGCCGGCGGCGGACGCCAGACCTGTGGGACATTTTCTGGAAGCCCTCAACGCCTTTGATCTGAACCAATATATGCAGGTCCTGTCTTTTGCTGATATGCCGCTGCCGGCTGACAAGCCCCTGCCGCCGGCGGTGAAACAATACACTAATATCACGGAGATGATGGAAGCCGAGCTGGATTTCATCGGTGTCACCCTGCATTCCGCCGCCATGGACGACTGCATTCTCTACAGTGACATGCCGATGGAGGAAATGACAGCGGATCCTGTCTTCCCGAAACAGTGGATCCTGGGCATGGCCATGATGCTGAAAAAAGGCCTGCGCCTGCATATCATTCACGATATCAGCCGGCCCTTCGCGGAAATGATGATGGGGCTGGAAATCTATATTCCGATGTACATGACCGGGCAAATCACCCCGTATTATCTGCCGGAGGCACAGAATACCGTCTTTTCCCACCTGCTGAAGGTGTCCGGGGCAGCCGCGCTGGAAGGCTCGGCCATCAGCGGTCACATGAGTACCGGCCGTTATGTTCTTTATCACAACCCGGATGACCTGCATCATTTCCGGCAGCTTGCCGGGGAGCTCCTGGAACAGGCCCGGCCGCTGATGGAGATTTACCGTTCGGCCCGGAAAGAAGAATACCTGCAGCTGGCGGACACGCTCTGGGAGAAAGAACCGCGCACCATCACCTGCGGAACCCTGCCGCTGTATACGATGCCGGCGGAGCTTCTGGCAGAAATGCTGGCTTCGGCCCGGCTGCCGGCGGAAACTGCCGCGGAAATCATTGCTTATCACACGCTGTCCCGGAAACGGCTGGAACGGCTGCTGGAAAAGGAACAGGTGCATCTGCGCCTGCCGCTGCCGGACGCGGAACAATTCAAAGCCGCGCCGCTGTCAGTACCGCTGTCGGACCTGTTCGTTGACCATACGATCACCTATACATACGAACAGTTCCGGGCCCACGCCGATGCCCTGAAGGAACTGGCAAAAGAAAAACCGAACCTGCATCTGGAATGGGAAACCAGGCAGGTCTTCCGCAATCTCAGTTTCATGGTGATCGGGGATCAGGCCGTTGTGGTCTCCAAAGAGAACGCGCCGGCCATTCACTTCATAATCCGGCACCGGAAAATGATCGAGGCATTCCGCAATTTCACACCCCCGCTGGTGGAACCGGAATAAACAGAACAGGGATCTCCACATTGGAAATCCCTGTCTTTTTATTTGCGAAGGTCTTTGAGCATCCACTTGTCGCAGGTGAAGTGCTCAGTTTCAGTAATCGGCCCGTCCAGGTATTCAAATCCGAACGATTCGTACAGTTTCATGGCCGCTTCCATATTGGCAAATGTTTCCAGATAACAGTAGTCATAGCGTTCCCGGGCAAATGCCAGTGCAGTTTCCATCAGCTGTTTCGACAGACCTTTGTGCCGCGCTGCCGGCAGGATGTACATCTTCTGCAGCTCACAGACATCCGCCCTTGCTGGCCAGGGGCCGATGCCGGCTCCGCCGACTACATGGTCATCATCGTCAACCGCCACCCAGTAGGCCGCGTTGTCCGGCGCGTAGACTTCCGAGAACCGCCCCAGAAACGGGTCTGTCCAGGCACAGCCTTCATGCGTGTGGCCCATCTCCATCAGGCAGGTTCGGATTACGTGTTCCACCTCGGCGTTGTATTTCTGTTCAATTGGTTTCAGCGTATACATTGCGTTATTCCTCTTCTTTCAGCAGTTTTGCGACAATATCACCGATAATCAGCTGCATTTCCGGGCTGCTCAGCGTCACCCCGTGGATAAACAGGCACTGTTTCCCGCTGGCAATATACGGTTCCGTTTCACTTTGACGGATCACATAGGCAGGCCGGTCATCCGGGGTTCTGAATTCTGCCGGCACAAGCAGTTTTTTATTGACCAGTTCGCGGATCACCCTGTCGGCGTCATCACCCTTCAGGGTCTCGAAATTGATGTTGGCATTGGGATCAAACTTCTTCACACTGATCACGTTCCTGCCGCCGTAACTGTAAATCCGGTTCTGCGTGCCCGGATCATCCTGTCCGGTCATGCCTTTTTCTTCCAGATATTCACAGATCCTGTCGAACACAAGGTCCCGGTCGTGGTGGACTGCCTCGATTTTGCCGGCATCGAACACCGAACTGGTGAAGAGGTCAGTCCGCAGCCAGCGGGGATCCGAGTCATACAGGCCCAGGACATACGCTACAGCCCGGCCGGCATCCCCCGCTAGCCCGTCAGCCCATTTGTTCAGGGCCGGCATCCGTCTCTGTGTTTCCCTTTCGAACGACTCGCTGATCGGGATTTCCGGCGCCAGCAGTTCCACCAGCCCGGCATATTCGTTTTCATACTGCGACTGCAGCAGGAGCAGGGCCAGCAGCCGTTCATCACTGCCGGCAGTCACCGCATCTTTGTTAATGATCTGGTTCATCTGGAACGCGTTCAGGGCCCGTTTGATCAAC
>JAEEHG010000212.1 GCA_016280695.1 Solobacterium sp.
GGAAGGATTCGGATATCCTTCGATATAGCTTGTCAGCAGCTCGAAGCAGGTCGCGCCGGTGTCATACATTTCCCGGAACGCGTCTTCCAGCGTCATCGTGTGTCCCAAAAGAGCCTGGTAGCTGTATACGGATATACCTCTGCTAGGATGTCCTTTCTGTCCGCTCATTGTAAACCTCCTGTGTTCATTAATACGGCATTCAATGCCTCTTTCAGTTTAACGCAGATACCCATCTCTGCCAATTGCAAAAACCTTGGCCTCTCCGCTTCCGGCGGATTTCTGCTACAATGGTTCCGATATGAACAGCGACCGGACGCAAACAGGGGCAGCATCGGGGAAAGCTCCGTATAGCTGCTTCGGAAAGGAACATCTGCAAGCAATATGTCTGAAGAAAGAATACTGAATACCGCCGATCATATGATAAGGGCTACTGCGGCCGGCGGTGAAGTGCGGGCTTTTGCCGTCTCCGCGACCGGGCTGGTCCAGGAGGCTGCGGATGCGCACGGGACAAGCCGGGTCGCTTCCGCAGCGCTGGGCCGTACCATGAGCGCGGCGCTCATGATGGCAGATATGCTGAAGGGAGAAAAAGACCTGATCACCATACGGATCGACGGGGACGGGCCTCTCGGCGGCATCATCGTGACCGCCGATAACAGCGGCCATGTCAAAGGATACGTGAACAATCCCCTGGTCATGCTGCCTGCCAAAGAGGACGGGCACCTGGACGTAGGTGGCGCCGTCGGCAAAGGCATGCTGACCGTGATCCGGGACCTGGATCTGAAGAACACTTACACGGGCCAGGTGGAACTGACGAGCGGCGAGATCGCCGAAGACGTGGCACGCTACTTCGCGGAATCCGAACAGATCCCCTCCGCCGTAGGCCTGGGCGTCCTGGTCGGCGGCGAAGAAGGCGTGAACCGTGAAATTCTGTGCGCGGGCGGCTATATCATCCAGCTCATGCCTTTTGCCTCGGATGCCGTGATCACAAAGCTGGAAGAGAACATCCGAAAGGCCGGCTATGTGACGGATATCCTGCATGCCGGCAATACGCCGGAATCGATGCTGGAGATCCTGCTGGACGGCATGGATCCTGTCATCAATGATTCCATCCCCGTATCCTTTTACTGCAGCTGCAGCCGGGAACGGGTCGAGCGGGCCCTCCTGCTGACAGGCCCGGACGAAATTGCCGCCATGATCGATGACCCGGATGAGACAGTCCTGACCTGCCAGTTCTGTAAAAAAGCCTATCATTTCACCAAGGACGACCTGCGCGGGCTGATGGTTCAGCTGCAGGAACAGAAGGAGCCGGAAACGGATGCAGACTGACAAGGCCCGGCTCCGTGCCATGTTCCGCGGGAAGCGGCAGGCCTTCATGGATGCCGGCTGCTGCGGACCGGCAGACGCGGCCATTACCGGGCATATACTCTCTTCTGCCATATACCGTTCTGCCGGATCCGTGTTCTGCTATGTTTCCATGCCCGGGGAACCGGATACTTACCGCGTCCTGGAAGACGCGCTCCGGACCGGCAAAGAGGTCTATGTCCCGAAATGCCTGCCCGGCGGGAGAATGCTGGCCGTACGGATCCGGTCACTGGCAGAGCTTGCACCCGGTATGCTCTCGATCCCCGAACCGGTGGGCTTCCGGGATGCCAACTGTGCAGCAGCCGGACAGCCGGACCTGATCCTCGTTCCCTGCGTCAGCGTCACCCGGGAAGGCATACGGCTTGGCCATGGCGGGGGCTGTTATGACCGTTTCCTGGCCGAAGCTTCCGGACAGGCCGCAAAAAATGACGGGCCCCGAAGGCCCGTCACCCTGTGTCTGTGTTATGAAACGCTGCTGGCGGAAGATCTGCCGGCCGATGCCCACGATATTCCCATGGACTGCATTGTCACCGAATCCGGCATCATCCGTTCCGGATACTGTTAAATTTCGCCTCTATATCCCTGTCCATCTTCCGGTAGAAGATCAGTGTCAGGACGGCACTGATGATCTCGGACAGCGGGACCGCAAACCATACCATATTCAGGTCATGCGTCAGAAAGCTCAGGACATAAAATGCCGGCACCAGGATCCCGAACTGCCGCAGCACGTTGATGATCAGCGTATATCGGCTGTGATCCATTGCCTGCATGGTCGACGTCAGGATCACGTTCATTGCCCCGAAGACCAGTGAGATGCAGCAGATCCGCAGGGCCGTCACACCGATCGACATCATATGGTCCGAAGCGGAGAACATCCTGAGGAGCCCCGTCGGCACCAGTTCCAGGATCACGGTCAGGACCAGCATGAAGGAAAGGATCACGGTCACCGCCAGGCGGATCGCCGTTTTCACCCGCTGCCGGTCACCTTTTCCGTAGTTGAAGGACAGGATCGGGACCATGGCATTGTTCATTCCGAAGGCAGGCATGAAGCAGAAATTGAGGAGCTTCAGCCAGATGCCGTACACGGCTGCCGCAGTGGTCGTATAGGTGAGCAGTACGATGTTTATGCAGAACCCGGTCAGGGAAGAGAGCCCGATCGTCACCATGGAAGGAAAACCGATGGAGTAGATCTGTCTGATGCAGCCCATATCCGGATGCAGGATATCCTGCAGTGTGAAGCGGATATCCGTATTCTTCTTCAGATTCAGGAGCAGTGCGACGGCCGCGCCCAGGATCTGGCCGAGGACCGTTGCCGTCGCGGCACCGGCGATCCCCATCCGCGGGAAGGGACCGAGCCCGAAGATCAGCAGCGGATCAAAGATGATATTGAATACCGCGCCGGCTGACTGTGCGATCATGGCAAGGGTCGCATAGCCGGTCGAAACAAGGAGCTTTTCAAAGAGCATGCCGAAAAACAGGCCGAAGCAGGCGCCCCAGCAGATCCGCAGATAGGTCGTCCCGGCCTCCACGATCTCCGGCACATCGGTCTGCAGCCGGTAAAATCCTCTTGAGACCGTCAGGCCGAGGATCAGGAACAGCAGGCTCCAGCAGATCATGACGAATACCGCTGTATTTGCTATCCGGTCCGCTCTTTTCCGGTCGCCCTGCCCGATCGCCCTGGGCACGGCCGCGCTCAGGCCGACACCGGTACCGACGCCTATGGCGCTCATGACACTCTGGACTGGGAAGGCCAGCGATACAGCCGTCAGCGCATTCTCCGACAGCCTCGCCACGAACATCGAATCCACAAAGTTGTACAGCGCCTGAATGAAAAAGGACAGCATCATCGGCACTGCCATGGTGAGCAGGAGCTTTCCCATCGGCCATGTGCCCAGCTTATTCTGTCCCGCACCGCCCTGCTGTCTCTGTCCGGCAGTGCCTTTTGATCTTTCTTCCGCCATATCCGTTATTCCTTTCCAGTCTCAGGCCGGCCCGCATCTTCCTGAAGAATATGCCTGCACAAAGTACCCGGTACTGTGCGGCCGGCAGTATATGCCTTTTTTTGCCCTGAATATTTTAATTTGCCGGGCTGCCTTTTTGCAATATAATAGTTTAGGCAGTTCGACAAAAAGACATCTGCTGCATATAAGGAGTTCCTGATATGGAGATCTTCGATCTGTATGACAATAAGAGACAGCCGACCGGCCTGACGATGGAACGCGGAAACAAAGTCCCCGCCGGCTATTACCGTCTGGTGGTGCATATCTGTATCTTCCGGGAAAACGGCGACATGCTGATCCAGCGCCGGCAGACCTTCAAGCGCGGCTGGTCCGGCATGTGGGATTTATCCCTTGGCGGCAGCGTCTCGCAGGGCGAAGACAGCCAGATCACGGCACAGCGCGAACTGAAGGAAGAACTGGGGCTCTCCTATGATTTTTCAAAGGAAACGCCTGCCGTCACTGTCTCCTTCCATGACGGCTTCGATGATATCTACATTATCCGCATGGATCCGGATATCGGTGATATGAAGCTGCAGGAAGAGGAAGTCATGGCCGTACAGTGGGCTGACTGCGATACGATCCTGGAAATGATCGACAAAGGTATTTTCATTCCCTATGAAAAGCACCTGATCAATTACCTGTTCTTCTTAAAGGATGTCCGTTCTACCCACACGGCGTTTGACCGGAATCCGGACCCGACATACGGATAAGATGAACTGCTGCGGCAGTTCGCTGTGGCAGGCCCCGGATTTACGGCTTCTATTATGGATTTCTGTATTCAGGCCGTAAATGCAGCCGGCAAACCATATGGTACGAGTGCCTGCTGGCGGCCTGACAGACAAAAAAAGGAAAACAGGCCGTATAAACGGCCTCTGCGCTGAAAACAGAACCGCCATACTGCCGCCTGCGCAGCCACTGCACCGCAAAAAAAGAGCTGCCGCACTAAAACGGCAGCAGCTCTCAGGATATACATCGGA
>JAEEHG010000213.1 GCA_016280695.1 Solobacterium sp.
CAGTGTCGGATTTATTGCCAATACGCAGCCCTATTTGCTGTTGTCGTATGCGCACCCGACAAAATCCGCATACTATTATGATCAGATCGGCAGGCCGGCCGAATACGCAGAACCTGACAGCAGCATCGGTGATTACACCGGGCACAACACATTTTATATTGATGATATCCCGATCCCGCGTGCAACGGCCGCAGAGCGGGACGAAATCCGCAGCCTATTGGCATCGGGGGTGATCCTATGACGAATATCACACAGATTATGTACAGCAGCAGAACCGCACAGGGTCTGCTGGTCCGTGCCCGCGTGGAATGTGACACCGTACAGGATCTGCCGCAGCCGTCGCATTTTCCGGGGTATACGCTGATCATCGGATCTATTGCACATGATATACAGACGAATCATCTGTACATGATGCAGTCAGGCGGAAACTGGATCCGGCAGGATATGGCATCCCGCATGGATGTGTATACCACCGGGCAGGTTGATGATCTGATCGCCGGAAGGATCCCGTATGAATACGGCATTGAAATCGTAGCAGCAGCAGCGGGCGATCAGGATCTTGACAACTACGATCAGCCCGGCACCTACAACAGCACCGCAGCATCTGCACAGAACACGCTGCACACACCGGCAGCCCCCAACGGTGCAATCACCGGATACAGGATGGATGTGGTGCAGGTGTCGGCGACGCTGGTGCAGCAGATCCTGCGTGAAAACGGGGCCAGCTGCTATGTGTACATCCGCAACAGCACCACGGGCGGCAGCTGGTCACCGTGGTATCAGGTGTCTGACTGGGGGCTACCCCGCGGCATTGCCGCAAACACAGATTTGAACGATTACACACAGACCGGCAGTTATTATTGTGGTGGCAGCACATCCGGCACGCTGGCAAATAATCCGGCGTCCGGGCAGGCGATTCGTCTGGAAATCTACTATTTGAACGGTACAAACAGACTGATACAGCAGATCATTCCGGCCACAAATGGTGCATTCACGTTGTATTATCGACAGTACACCAGCAGCGGCTGGCAGTCCTGGTACAGTTTCACCGGAACCCCGGTATGATACAAAAAACGCCCCGCGGTGCAGCCTGCCGCGGGGCGTTCTGTGTGTATGCAAATGTGTACGTTGATCAGTGATTTTTCAGGGCGTCTAGTTCCGCCCGCTGTTTCTGGATCAGATCGCGCAGTGCTGCCAGTTCAGCTGCCTGCACGGTGCACAGTTCGCGCACGGCCGAATTTTTCTGTCTGGTGATCCTGCGCAGCTGCCGCATCCGTTCGGCGTTCTGCCGCCGTTTCACAGCAGCCGCACAGGCAGGGCAGTATTTCGTGCGGATGTATGAATACCAATCATCTATCACCAGTCCCCTGCCGCATTCCTGGCACCGTTTATCCATCGTTTCGCGCACCGTTTTTCACACGCCGTGTGCGTGCTGCCAGTGCCTGCGCATGCAGGGCGCAGCGGCTGCGCTGGTCGTGAATTTCACGCCGGATAATCTGCAGCATCCATTCAGTGGCAGCATCATCCCCATGCAGGTACAGATCATGTGTACGGGTGCCATCGGCAGCCATCCAGGAAAGCTGCACCACCCGCACCAGATCCGGGGATGCGGATTCTATATCCGTTAGCAGCTGTTCCAGGTATTCCAGCTGCTGCATCTGTTCTGCCACAAATTGGGCCTGTTCGGATGTGGTAAAAATTTCATAATCATCATCGCTGTCCTCGTCCGGCATTTCTGCCGGTGATTCCCCTGCCCGGATGTGCCTGCAGATCAGATAGCCGATCAGCACATATACACCGATGATGACGGCGGTCATCAGGAAATCACACGCAGGGTCAGCGTATGACGGCCGCCCGGCAGGGAAACATTCTGGACTTCCACGGTGTGCGGCTGCGCCCAGTCTGCCGGATCACCGAACAGGCCGATCAGACGTTTGGTCGCGTTGTAGATTCCCGTTGAAACTGACTGATAGCCGACACCCTTGTCGTCAATCAGAACGACACGGGGGGCGTTCACCAGTTCGCCGGATTCATCCGACACCACCTGGATCACTTCCACATAAATATGCCGGATTTTCAGCTGTTTGTTGATCTGGTCCGCCAGTTTCAGGGGCGTGGTGACCGCGTTAAACAGGGTCACGCGGTCGCGGTCATCGACCGCCTGCAGGCTGCACCATCCTGCGCCCTTGCCTGTCAGATCATCTTCCAGATCCAGATGGGCGAATCGGTCAGACTGCCCTACGATTTCCGCGGGGCTGTCGTCCATCAGTGCGGGGGTCATTGTCGTTGTAGTATCTGCCATGATTTTATCCTCCATTGGTTGTTCTGTGACGGCTGCCATCATCAGGCACCGGGCACCACCCCGGCACGACACCCGCAGCAGCGGGTGTTTCGGCATTATACCCAGTAGATTATAAATTCCTGTACAGATTCCCATTCATGGTATATCGGCGTGATATCAGAAAAATAATTCAACACAGTTTGGACTGCCTGCGGCAGTTTGGCGGGATCCAGCAGCGGCTGTTTGTTTTCTGTGATGAAACGCTGTTTGTCGTTATAGTAGGCGATCAGGAACGGTATCAGCATATACCACGGCAGCAGAATACGAGGTTCATTGCATTGATCCATGTACTCGCCTACTGTCATATCATGCCATCTGTTAATCTCGCCGCACAGATCATCCAGCGTTTCGATGTTCAGTGTATCCCCGGTGTCACCGTGCTGCTGACCGTATTGCAAACCGTATGCGATGAACGGCAAAACTGACAGGTCGTTGATGTGTTCATCGTCCACATAGCCGATCAGTTTACCGATGCACGGATCATCACCACAATCAGGTTCTGACCCATGAATGACCGGGTGAATATAACAACGATATCCCATTACTGTGTCACCCCCTCCTGAATTTCGATCACGACCAACACATTGTCGCAATCGTCAATCATCTGGATCAGGCAGGGACGCTGATACCCGAAAATGATTTCGCCCTTTCCGGCGATTACCACATGGCAGGCAGCTGCGTGCTGCAGATCGACAGCTGCATCGCAGGCATTCAGCCAGGATCTGCGCAGGTTGTTGCCGTACACGATTTTCACCGCGTCCGCACGTTCCGGGCAATCGCCCGGATCACGCAGTTTTTCGGCGGCTGCATCGTACCAGTGGCAGAAATACGCAAGGCGA
>JAEEHG010000214.1 GCA_016280695.1 Solobacterium sp.
AAAAAACAGTGACCGCCGCGGACAACTGGGCATATACGTTTAGCATGCTGCCGCGGTTTGACGAGAACGACGAAGAATATGTCTACACCGTGCGGGAAGCGGATGTCCCGGAAGGATACCGCCCAACCTACAGCAACGGCACGGAAACCAGCAGCGAACCGGCGGAAGGATATGTAAACATCACGAATACATATACACGCAAGGTTATACGGGGAATCAAGAACTGGTCCGGAGATACAGCGGCAGACCGCCCGGCATCCATCACCGTGCACCTGTACCAGAACGGCACGGAGATCGCTCAGACAGAGACGGACGCTTCCAAGGACTGGAAGTATGAGTTTACCGCTGAGATCTGGGATGAAAACGGTGAAGAATATGAATATACCGTGCAGGAAGATGTGCCGGACGGTTATACCGCTTCGTATGAACTGGGAGCCAGCGGTCCGGTTACGGTGAAGTTCAATCCTCTGTCCCGGTCAGAAAACAGTTGGGACCGCCTCAGGATCTATTACCGTCTGGACGGGCAGATCTATGTGACAAACACGACCTATACCGGCAGTTCATTCCCGTCATCAGTCAATCTTCCTTCATCCGAATTGTGGTTCTACTGGCATACGGACGGCAGTGTCAACAGTTATTACGGTTTTAAGGTGGACGATATTGTTCCATACTACGGCAGTTCGTTTGCCGGTGCCTATACCACGTCCCTGCCCGCGTATGCCGTCCAGGATCTTCAGGGCAGCCTGCCGGAATCCGCGCACAATCCGTATCCGAATTCGCAGGATCTGATCTGGAAGTATACTTCTTCGGATTTCGCCATCACGAATGAATATGCTGTGACAAGCCTGAGCGGGGAGAAGACCTGGAGCGGGGATGATGAGAGCAGCCGCCCGGATTCCATTACGGTAGAACTGCTGCGGGACGGCGCGGTATACCGGACGGCTGAAGTAACGGCAGCGGATGAATGGAAGTACACGTTTGAGAAACTCCCGCAGTATAACGCGTCCGGTGAACCGTGTGTCTACGTGGTCAGGGAACAGCCGGTCAGCGGTTATACGGCATCCTACAGCAACGGCACGGAGACATCCGCGGAACCGGCGGAAGGTTACAACGACATTAATAATACATATATTGAATTGATTGATATCAGTGTCACAAAGGTATGGGAAGACAGTGACGACCAGGATAAAAAGCGTCCTGCAAGTGTGACCGTTCATCTTCTGGCCAACAATGAAGAAGTTGATGTCAGGACAGTGTCCGGACAAACTGGCTGGACCGTGACATTTACCGGTCTGCCGAAGAAATCCGGGGACAGGGACATTGTCTATACTGTTACCGAAACCCGGGTTGATCAGTATGAACCGGATATTTCCGGTGATGCTGAGACCGGCTTTGTGATCGTCAACAAACTTACACCGCAGTCGACACCAACGCCGACACCAACACCGACCCCGACGCCGATGCCAACGCCGACACCAACACCAACGCCGACACCGACGCCAACGTCGACCCCAACTCCGCCCCCAGCGCCGACCCCGACCCCGAGACCTCCGGTTGTACCAAATACCGGGGATAATACATCGGCAGGCCTGTGGCGAGGCCCGGCATTGCCTGAATTCATCATGCTGTGCGGATTCACTGCGTCCGGCAGACACTGAACATAAGAAATGATCACACCCGAATCAGGTGTGATCTTTTTTTCAGTGCCCGGACCGGCTATTCACTTTGCAGGCTGTGGAATTGATTCCGCCAGGCCGTCGGGGTCATGCCGTAATACTTCCGGAATGTGCCGGAAAAATAGCTCATGTCCAGAAACCCGCACAGGGCTGCGGCTTCATTGATCTTCATGCCGGTGGACTGCAGCAGGGCAGCTGCCTTCTGCACCCGCAGCCGCTTCAGGTACTGCCCGGGTGACGTGTGCACGGCATTGCGGAAACAGCGGAGGCACTCACTTTCACTGACCGCGGCACTGCCGGCGATATCAGCCAGGGAGATTTCCTCACTGAAGTGTTCCTCAATGTATTCCAGCATCATCCTGATCCGCTTTTCTTCCCGCAGTTCCTTCCGGCTCAGGGCCGCTGCCGGCTCCGGCATATGCGTGCTGAGCATCAGGGTCAGGTCGGACAGGGCGCCGCGGACAAGGAATTCATATCCTTCCGGGGTCTGTTCCATGGCCTGCCATGCATCGCCAATATCCTGCAGGACCCGTTCCTGCCAGCCGGCATCGGGTACAAGCACCAGACCCTTCAGAACAGGGTTTTTCAGCAGCGGGGACATGTACTTCTGCCAGAATACGGATTCCATTGAACCGGCGACGATACGCGGGGAGAAGACCAGCGATATCAGTTCACATGCTTCCCGGTTCTGCCGGCGCAGAGCATGCAGGGTGTCCGCATTGAGGAAGAACCCATCCCCGGCATGCAGTATGTACACTGAACTGCCGATGGCCAGACGCACCGTGCCCTGCCGGACTATTCCCGCTTCCAGATATTCGTGCCAGTGCCAGGGAACCGCGTGATACAGCCGGGTCCGGTAGGCCGCTGCCGGGAACTCGCTGGTGCCGTGCTGTTTTGTTTCCCGGCCGCGCTCATCCACCGGGACAAGTGATGAAGTTACTGCCATATTTCCTCCTGTCTGGCGATTTTGTCATAGAAATCTGCTGTTTATCTTATAATAAATTCCGAGAAAATACCATATCATCACAGTGTACACAAGGAGGTACACAATATGATCAAACTGGTTAATGTCCGTAATATGGATGAATTTCTGAACATGGTGGGACAGTGCCGCGGCGATGTGACAGTGCACCTTGAGCATTATGGCGACATGCATCTGAAGAAGCATCCGGAGAACCTTGAACTGCTGGAAGATCTCATTCCGCAGAACGGCGAACTGGATATCTCCCTGGAAAAACCGGAGGATACTGCCCTGGTCCTGCGCTCCATGATCAGCGGGAAGTGCCTGAAAAACTGAATCTGATATGAAATGCCGGATAATCCGGCATTTTCCGAAACCCCTGCTCTGGTGTACAATTATATCCTGTACAGAACAGGGGTTTTATTAGTATATGAGCAAGAAGAACCGGAACAGACAGTCAGGGCTGCCGTTTATCGTCTCGGCAGCGGCAGCTATTCTATACACAGTGCTGGTCAGGATGGTGGATGTACAGCCGATCGGACCGCAGAACAGCGAAGTCGGCTTTGCCCGGCTGAACGGCTGGGTCTTTGCGAAGGCCGGTTCACACACGCTGTTCTACTGGCTCAGCGAAGTGCTGGTCATTGCGGCGATCCTGCTGGCCTTCCTGTTTGCCCTGAAGGGGCTGGTGCAGATGCTGCGGCGCCGCAGCATAGCCCGGGTGGACAGCCGGATTCTCCTGCTGGGCGTGATGTTCGTGCTGGTCATCGCGACATACTTCCTGTTTGAAAAAGTGATTATCAATTACCGGCCGGTGCTGGAAGACGGGGTTCTGGAAGCTTCCTTCCCGTCGTCGCATACCATGGTGTCCATGACCATCTTCGGCTGTGTGCGGGCCTTCTTCAAAACCGAACCGGGTGACAGCGGGCTCATGCAGGTCCTGCTGCTGGCCGGTACGGTCCTGGCCCCGCTGTTCCGGCTGCTGTCGGGCATGCACTGGGTCACGGATATCATCGGCGGGTGTCTCTACAGTGTCATGTTCATCGCGCTGTATGGGACCTTCCTGAAAACACCGAAGACCGGTGGCCAGAGCCGCTGAGCGCATATGCGCTCTTTTTCTTTCGGAAGCCTGCTAGAATACATATATGCAGGAATTTGATTTCAAATACGCCGTCAACGATACCTACATGGCGGTGCGTTATTACGGGGATGAAGCGGATGTGGTCATCCCTGACACCTGGTACGGGAAACCGGTGTCGGTGCTCGGGGAAGATCTTTTCAAGGGTCACACGGAGATCCGCAGTATCCGGATCCCGGCTTCGGTGACGCATATCATGGGCTTTGCGTTTGACGGCTGCACCTCCCTGCAGGAGCTGGTCCTGCCGGAGGGTATGTATTCCATCCTGCCGTATGCGTTTGTGCGCTGCGGCCTGCGTTCGGTTGTCCTGCCGGCCGGGGTGACCCAGATTCCGCCGTATGCTTTTTATCAGTGCCGGCTGCTTGAAAAAATAGAAATCCGGGCCGGGAAAATCAAAATCTACGGCCACGCCTTTGACGGCTGTGATCGTCTGAAACATGTCCCGCAGGCAAACGGATCATGATGTACGGCCCAAAACCGATCTCTGCAGAAGGTCGGTTTTTTTCGTTCACGGCCGGGCAGAAGAAGGGATACTGCCTCTGCACATCTGCAAATGCTTATATATGACATAATAATTTCTTATATATGTATAAGTATCTGTTTTGTATCTGCGGTTATGTGCTATGATTACTAGGCTTGCGGTTTTGACCGCAGTGGGGGAATTTATTTATGGATCTATCAGCGATCAACTGGGGAGCGATCCTCGGCGGATTCGGCCTGTTCATGTTCGGCATCAAATTCATGGGCGACGGGCTTAAGGCAGTGGCAGGTGATGCCCTGCGCGATTATATCAACAAGGCAACTTCCAACCGTTTCAGCGCGCTGCTGGTCGGTATCGTTCTGACCATGATCATGCAGAGCTCCTCGGCAACCTCGGCGATTACGATCGGTTTTGTCCGGGCGGGCCTCATGACCTTTGACCAGGCGGCCGGCATCATTCTCGGCGCGACCATCGGTACAACGTTCACATCGTTCCTGATCTCGGTCAATATCGACCGCTACGCGATGTTCATCATCTTCGCCGGAGCGATGCTGATCTGCTTCGGCAAGAAACCGCGGTCGGTATACAACGGCAACGTGATCCTGGGCTTTGCCCTGATCTTCTTCGGCATGTCTTCCATGGGTGATGCCCTGGCCGCGCTCAAGGAAATGCCGTCGTTCTCCGCGTTTGCCCTGCAGATGAGCGACAACGCCCTGCTGAGCATGTTTACCGGTGTCGGCCTGACCGCCCTGGTGCAGTCTTCCGCGGCTACGATCGGTGTCGTGCAGAAACTCTACCAGGCCGGGGCGGTGACCTTCCGGGCGGCGCTGCCGTTCATGTTCGGCGCCAACATCGGCACGACGATGACCGGTGTTCTGGCTGCGATCGGCGGCACGACTGCCGGCAAGCGGACTGCGGCCCTGCATACCGTGCTCAATATTATCTCCACCGTACTGGGCATGATCCTGCTCAGCCCGTATGCGTCCTTTGTACAGATGGTCGCCGGCCGGATGAACCCGATGATGCAGATTGCCATGGCCAACATTATCTTCAAGACCCTGACGACCCTGCTGGCCCTGCCGTTTATCACCCAGCTGGTGGCCCTGGTGCGCCGGATCATCCCGGGTGATGAGGCCCCGAGCGAAGAAGTCAACATCGATGAAATGGACGAGGAAATCACCAACGTCCTGCCGTCGGCAGCCCTGCTGGCATCCCGGCGCGCCATTGACAAGATGATCGTGCTGATCCGGGAGAACGCCGAAGCCGTCGGTGCCCTGCTGGCCAATCAGGGCGGCCTGGCCGAGAAGGAACCCATCGACCGGCGGGAAATGAATATCAACAAATGCGACCAGAAGATTACGGACTACCTGATCCGGCTGTCGGTCAAGCCCAACCTGACCCACCGGAACATCAACTCCGTCCGGCTGCAGCTGGATGTGGTCAAGAACTTCGAGCGCGTCGGCGACCTGATCATGAACCTGGCCGAATTCTATTCGGAAGTTCATGAAAAGGGCGAAGCCTTCACCGAGCAGGCCCACAAGGACCTGACCGACATGTATGACCGCTTCATGGAGATGTATGACCTGTCGGCGGAAATCTTCACCACCAAGGATATCGACCAGTATCGGCACCTGCAGGATCTGGAAGATGAAATCGATGCCCTGGAACTGAAATACCGTGACACGCACTTCAGCCGCATGGCCTTCAAGCAGTGCACCTCACCGGTGGCCGAGTCGGTCTACTGCGACGTCCTCGGTACCATGGAACGTATGGGTGACCACTGCTGCAACATTGCCAAGGCTGTCATTACCCGGAATACGAGCGATATCTCGGACGATGAACTGGTAGCGGGTTAATGCTAAGATGGTAATACAGCGGAGGTCTGAGCATGTATTACGGAAATATCAAGAAGTATGACGTGGCAAACGGCGAAGGAGTCCGCGTGACGCTGTTCATCAGCGGCTGCCGGATCCACTGCCCGGGCTGTTTCCAGGCGGAGACATGGGATTTCCGGTACGGACAGGAATATACCGAAGAAACCCAGCAGGAAGTGCTGGATGCCATGGACAATGAATTCATATCCGGGCTGACCGTGCTGGGCGGGGAACCGTTTGAACCGGAGAACCAGCGGGTGGTCGTCAAACTGCTGAAGGCCGCGAAGGAGCGCTATCCGGACAAGAACATCTGGTGCTGGTCCGGTTACCTGTATGACCGGGACCTGCAGCCGGGCGGCCGCAAATACACCGAAGTGACAGATGAAATGCTGTCGTACATCGATATCCTGGTCGACGGGCCGTTCGTACAGGCGAAAAAGAACCTGGCCCTGAGCTTCCGCGGCTCGGCGAACCAGCGGGTCATCGACCTGAAGAAAACAAGGGAAACCGGCGAGATTGTACTGCATATCCCGATGAACGGGTGACCGGCGCACAGCCGGTTTTCTTCTGTTAAAATAGGGACATGACATTGCTGGACAAAGACATCCGCGAACCGCTGTTCCAGTATCTGGAAGAGCGGTACGGCATGGTGCGGATCCTGGAGGAAAAGGAAATCGGCCAGTCGCGGGCAGACGCGGTCATGGTGACGGCCGACAGCCTGTACGGGATTGAGATCAAGAGCGACGCGGATACATATGCCCGGCTTTCTTCCCAGGTGAAGGACTACGACCGGTACTATGATTTCAACTATGTCGTGGCCGGCAGCACCCATGGCCTCCACGTGGCGGAACATGTGCCCTGGTACTGGGGCATCATCACGGTGGAATGGTACCGGGACCGGGTGGACTTCTACCTGGCCCGGGAGCCGGAGCGTAACCCGCACATGGACCTGCGGCACAAATTGAGCCTGCTGTGGCGGCCGGAGCTGGTGCAGATCCAGGAGAAGCATGATCTGCCGAAGTATAAAGAAAAATCAAAGCTCTTCGTACAGCAGAAGATTCTGGAAAAGATCCCGGCGGAAGATCTGCAGGAAGACATCTCCGCCGCGCTGTTTGAGCGGGATTATACTGCCATCCGGGAGACCATCAACACCTACCGGAAGGAACAGGGCCGCCGGGCCCGCCGGAAACCGCCGAAGCGGCGAAGGATCTGACAGTATTTCACGTGACAACACCGGCCGGAGTGTCTCATCCGGCGGGGTTATATAAAAAGCGGACATCCTGATATAAATCCTGCTTTGGTATAATATAACGGCTGCTGAAAAAACCGGCAGACGGAGGTAAGGACAGATGAATAAAAACCGGAACAGCTGGTTCAGGGAAAGTGTTTTTATTTACAGTGTTATCTATACGGCCGTGACGATCCTGAACAGTATCCTGTATCTGAGCCAGGGTGTACGGAATGACCCGAGCGGCAACTGGCATGAACTGACCCGGGCAGTCATAGTGCTGATCGGGGTTGCGGCATACGAAATGGCCATCCGGCTGCCGGTGAAAAACCTGTTGCTGCGCGCGCTCCTGGTGTATATACCCACCATGGCACTGGCGTTCGGCTTCGTGTGGCTGAACCAGTTCATCGAACCGCTGGCGGCCAGTGCCTACAGGGATATCTTCATCAACTATACCGGCCTGTTTGTCATGGTCAGCGCAGTTGCCGTTTTCCGGCAGAAGCGGAAAGCAGCGCACAGCCCGGACTGATGAAAAAAACAATGGTACAGCCGACAGAGCTGACCGGGTCGTCCCCGACTTCAGGACAAAAAAAGGCTGCTCAGCCCCGTTTGTGAAACCGGGCCGGGCAGCCTTTGCCTGTATTCAGAGGTTCTTTTTTTCGTAGATCCGGATGGACAGCAGCCAGGACAGGCCGAAGACCAGGATGATGGCCGCAGCTGCCCCGGCCAGCAGGACCGGCGCCTTGACCTGCAGCAGCTTTTCAATGATCTCACCGGCATAGTTGATGATGAACATGCCGCAGCCGACCATGACGATGATGACCGCCATGCGCACCATCTGGCCCTTGGCTGTTCCGAATTTGACATTGATCGGCAGGGAGATGGCAGAAGCCAGCATGGACAGCGCGAGCATCATCCCGGAACTGACCAGGACGGTAGCCCTGTCCGCGCTGCGGAAGATCATGCTCAGGATCAGGAAGAGCACATTCAGGACGGCGGTCAGGATCAGGGTGAGCAGGTAGCGCTCATTGATGATATCCCGGCGCCGCAGCGGCATGATGTCGCAGTATGACAGCCAGCGGCTCTGCTCGTCAATGGCCATCAGGGAAGAGATGAGGGTGACAAAGAAGAAGGAACCGTAGATCGCCCAGAAGGAGTTGTTCGGCCGGATGGTGCCGAGCACGATGAAGAACAGGGCCATCAGCAGGTATGCCTTGAAGGACCGTGTCAGCATCAGTATATCTTTGTAGAATAATCCTTTCATTGCCGTTCTCCTTTCACCATGAACACGAAGAGTTCTTCAATGTCCACCGGCTGTGTATCCCAGGCAGGGATTCTGTCTTTCCGCACGATGACTTCCGTACCGTACGGGGTGGTGCGCCTGCCGATAACGGCCGCGGGATCAAGCTCTTTGAACTGTTCCGGGGTGACCTGCAGCTTGCCGTACAGTTCCCGGATGCGGTCTTTTTCCTCAACCAGCAGGACGCGGCCGTCGTGCAGGAAGCACACATAGTCACACGCTTTCTCCAGGTCGCTGACGATATGCGAGGACATCAGGATCGAATGGGTTTCGTCCTTCGTGAAGTCCATCAGGATATCGAGCAGTTCATCCCGGACGACCGGGTCAAGGCCGCTGGTGGCCTCATCCAGCAGGAGCAGGCGCGGGTGATGGGCCAGGGCGCAGGCAAAACCGGTCTTCATGCGGTTGCCGCGGGACATCTCGAAGAACTTCTTGTCCTCCGGGATCCGCAGGACTTTTACCATGCGGGCGAACTCGTCCGCATCCCAGTTCCGGTAGATGCCGGCCATGATCCTGCCGATCTCGTGGATTTTCAGAACCGTCGGGAAACTGACATCTTCCATGACCACACCGATTTCTTCCTTGATCTGCGGACGGGCCCGCAGGTCGGTTTCGCCCAATACATTGATGGAGCCGCTGTCGGGACGGATCATGCCCAGCAGCAGTTTCATGGTGGTTGACTTGCCGGCACCGTTTTCACCGACCAGCCCCATGATCGTGCCTTCCGGCAGATCCAGGTTCAGGTCTTTCAGTTCGAACCCGGGGTAGGATTTATTGATATTTCTGATTTCAATGGCACTCATGTTCAGTCCTCCCAGATGGTATTCCACATCTCAAGTATTTCTTCTTTCGTCAGGCCGCACGATCCGGCGAGCGCGCGGATTTCGTCCATGTCTTCCTCGATCCGGCGCAGGTTTTCCTCGCGGACCAGATCGAGGTTCTTTTCCGCCACGAAGCAGCCTTTGCCGGCGACCGTGTAGATCAGGCCTTCCTTTTCCAGCTCATCGTAGGCCCGCTTGGTCGTGATGACGCTGATGCGCAGGTCCCGCGCCAGGGTGCGGATGCTGGGCAGGGGTTCTTCCGGCTGCAGGGTCCCGCTGATAATCTGGTCCCGGATCTGGGCATGGATCTGGGTGTAGATCGGCACCCCGCTCCGGTTATCTATAAAGATGTTCATATCGTTACCTCTGTTCATATACAGTATATACAGTAGGTACGGATTGTCAATACCTGTATCTGTTTTTCTTTTTCTGTGGTACAATGACCGGGCGCCCGCAAGGAGGAGGAACGATGGCAGAGAAGAAAAACGATTCACTGGAGGAGATTCTCCGGAAACTGGAGGCTGCGGAAAAGGAATATGCGGAAAAGCTTCAGAACTCCCGGCTGGAAGAACTGATTCAGAAGGAGGAAGCGCGCCGCGGCAGATAAAGATGGATCCGGAGGGATTCATTTTTTTCTTAATCAGGGCGGATGATTTTCCTTGCGGGATACGACAGGGGCTCTGATACAATAAAGAAGATGAAAAAGAAGTTTTTGATGATGACTGCGCTCCTGCTGGCCATGATCATGCCGGTGAGGGCGGAGGAGAATACGGAAAACGGTCCTGAGGTGTCCGGCCAGGCAGCGATCCTGGTGGATATGGCCAGCGGCAGTATTCTGTATAAGAAGAATATCGACCAGCACCTTGATCCGGCCAGCCTGACCAAGATCATGACGGTCTATGCCGCATTGGAAAAGACGGACGCGGATGCCGAACTGACCCTGTCAAAGGAAGCCTTCGGGACCTACAGCCATGACTATGGCGTGCTCTGGATCCAGGAGGGGGAAACGATGACTGCCCGTTCGGCCGCCTATGCCTCCCTGCTGGCCAGCGCGAATGATACGACGGCCATGCTCAGTGAAGCCGCCGCCGGCAGTGTGGACGCCATGGTGCCGCTGATGAATCAGAAAGCCCGGGAACTCGGGCTGGGGAATACGAACTTCCAGAACCCGTTCGGGCTCAACAACGAGAACAACTACACCACGGCCCGGGACATGGCTGTTTTGACCAGGACAGTCCTGCAGGATGATGCGTTTGCCCGCATGTTCGGGGCATCAAGCTACACGATCCCGGCCTCGAACAAATACGGGGAACGGCTGATTGCCCAGGACTGCGAACTGCTGCGCAGCGGGAACCTGGCTTACGGGCCGGCCACAGCCTGCAAGGTCGGCAGCACCGAATACGGCGGCTATGCCATCACCGTGGCAGC
>JAEEHG010000215.1 GCA_016280695.1 Solobacterium sp.
CAATGCCCTGACCCAGCTGGTCATTCCGGCAGCGATGAACGATCCGGAAAGCACGATTGAGATGATTTCCCCGGGCGGGCGTCTCTATGAACAGCGCAAGGGGGCCATTGAGGAACTGGCTAAGCTGCAGGCGGAAGGCCTGATTGAATACAATGCCCCGATGGCGGCGTTCTACCTGTTCCCGAAAGTTTCCGACCGCATCAAGGTCAAGGATGATATCCAGCTCGCCTTCGATCTGCTCGAAAGCAAGCATATCCTGATCGTCAACGGCACTGGCTTCGGCTGGCCGGATCCGGATCATTTCCGGCTCATCCTCCTGCCGGAACCGGATGAACTCCGCAAGGCCATCCGGGATATCGGCGACTTCCTGCGGGATTACAGCCAGGAATAATTACCCGGGTAATAACAGCAAAACGGGAGTGATCCCGTTTTCTTTTCCCTGTACCGGCCATGTCCCGCCGGATTGCGATATAATGGGTCTGATCATGGATATCCTTTACTTATTGATTCCACTGGCGCCGATTATCATCAGTATTGTCTGCGCGATAAAAAAGAAAGGCAAAATCATCTCGCTGATCGCCACATTATGCGGGGTTCTGCCGGCAATGTTTTTCCTGATGCTCAACAGCGGCTACGGCATCGGCTTCGGCAATCCGTGGATCGGGGTGGACTGGGCCTATACACTGGTCCTGTCAGCGTATATCTTTTTCGTGCTGTTTCTCCATATCCGGGTACCCGCATCCGGCACTGCCAGAGTGATTTCCCGGATCGTGACCGCGCTGATCATGATCGGCCTCGTGCTGATTATCGCCGGCCAGATTACCGGAACCATCGATCATCTGCACTGACACCACGGAGGTTATGCCATGGCAAGATATGATATTGAAAACGTAACATGCCCGTCCTGCGGCAAAGTCTTTCCGGTCAAGGTTTACGACCGGATCGACGTCAGGCGGGACCCAAAACTGAAAAAGAAGGTCATCCACGGCACCATGTTTGCGGAACACTGCCCGTACTGCGGCGAAAAGATCCGCATGGTTTATGACGCGATGTACGCGGATCCGACCTACCGCATCACCATCGCCCTGGCGGCCACGGATGAATTCTACAAACAGGCCGTCAAGGAGATGGAAAAGGAAAACGCCCTGCGCAGCGCGAAGGACGATATTGTCCGTGATTATCTCAATGAAGCCACCCTGCGGATTGTCCGCGATGATATGAAACTGGCGGAAAAAGTGCTGATTTTTGACAATGACCTGGATGACCGGGTGATCGAGTTGCTCCGGCTGGTGCACCTGACGAGCCAGCAGGCAACCAATCCGGAAGTCACAGATATGCTGTTCAATATCGGCCAGACCAAAGACGGTCATACCCAGATGTGCTTCCTGCCCCTGATCGGCCGGGATATCGTCAATACCCCGATTGTCCTGTCCAATCTGAACTACAGCCGGACCGCCGACAAATACTACCATGCGCTGGAAGAATATAAAGAAAGCGACCTGGAAGTCAACCGGGAATGGGCCGAAAAGTTCTTCGCCGCCATTGACGCTAAAAACACAGATGAACCAGAAAACAGAGAAGCTGCCGGATAACGGCAGCTTTTTTGTTTATTTCAGAAGTTCACTACCCAGCCGGTACGCTTTTTCGCAGTCCAGCGGGAAGACTTCATCGTGGCGCTTCTGTTTGTGTTCCGGATCGAACATGGTCCAGTTATAACGGCTGTAGTCCTTCACCTGCAGGGTATCCGTACTGGTCATGATCTCCGTCGGACCGACAAAGGTATTCAGGGAACCCCTGTACCGTTCCAGCATGACATCATAACCGGCCTGCGCATAGAACTCTTCCGGCGCGTTGCTGGTCATGATCATCAGCACCGGGATCAGGTGTTCATTCCGGTTTCTGGCCTCGCGGCGATATGTCAGTGACTGGAAGATCAGCCGCTCGAACAAAGCCCGGAACATGGCGGTCACATCACCGAGATAATTCGGTGTGCCGATAATCAGCCCGTCAGCCTCCCGGATCGCGTCCAGTACCGGCTTCAGTCCGTCCCGGACAACGCATCTGCCCAGATTCGGCTCCAGCTTGCAGGCAAAGCAGGAAATACATCCGGTAAACTTTTCCAGTCTGTACAGGTCAAACCAGATGATTTCGGCTCCGGCCGCGGCCGCCCCGTCGGCAGCCTTTCTGACCAGTGTATCTGTATTGAACCCTTTACGCGGGCCGGCGTTAATCGCTACAATTTTTTTCATTTCTGTTCCTGCTTTCTTTTGTTTTTTATATTTTACCATGTCTGTGAAGAGCCCATACACAGATTGCCTGCATGATTTCCCCACATTGGTCTGATTCAAAAAAACTGCCCGTTGGCGTACGGACAGTTCTTTTTTTGCCTGTTCTGTGCTTTACCTGACGGCGTCCTTCATGACTCGCAGGACGTTCCTGAAGTAGATCTTTTCGATTTCCGCTTCCGTGAAGCCTTCCGCCTTGAGCGCGTCAGCCAGCAGCGGCATTCTGTCAGAAGACATTATTTCGTTTTTGCCTTCGAACCCGTCGAAGTCCGTACCGATGCCGACAACGTCCACACCGCCCACATCGGCGATATGTCTGGCATGTCTGGCGATCATGGCAGCCGTGGCTTCATCCTTGTTCATATCCGGATTCAGGAACATCGGATAGAAGTTCAGACCCATGACCCCGCCCTTGTCAGCGAGTGTCTTAATCTGCTCATCTGTCAGGTTGCGCTGATGCGGACCGACTGCCCGGGCATTGGAATGGGTAGCCACAAACGGCTTTGTGCAGATCTCCGCGACATCCCGGAAACCGCCGTCGGACAGGTGTGATACGTCCACCAGCATGCCCAGTTCCTGCATGTAGCGGATGCCGTCCTTGCCGAAATCCGTCAGACCGTCATTCATGATCTTCGGATCGGTGCTGTTCGGGGCACCGAAGCAGTTGTAGGAATTCCAGGTCAGCGAGCAGGCGCGGAAGCCTTCGTCATAGAAACGCTTGATGTTTTCCAGCTTGCCGTCCACCGCCCGGCCGTCCTCCATGGTCAGGACAGCGCTCATCCGGCCGTCCGCCAGGTTCTTCTCAATGTCTTCGGCAGTATATGCCATGCGGATGATGTCGTCGTGGGCAGTTACATTGTCGAGAATTGTCTGCCGGGCAATGCGGATATAATCCTCATCGCTGATCGGCGGCATGTGCATCATTTCAAACGCGCCCTGCGGCGGCAGGAATACCGCGAAGAACTGGGCCAGGGCATCGCCCTTCTGCATGCGCTTGAAATCAATCATCAGTCTCGGCTGATCATACATGTTGTGCTTCTCCGGATCGAAGAAATACGCCAGCATGACCGTGTCGCAATGCATGTCAATATACTTCATGATTTACCTCACTTCTTTTTCTTCGGCATGAATACAGAGAAGATCATCGGGATCATCGCCCCCATGACACCGGCAACCGCATAGTTGAAGGTGCCCTTGATGACGTCCGGCAGGACTGCCAGGATGAATTCACCGAAAACCAGCACAATGGCCAGAACACCCAGGTTCAGGAAGACGGAAGAAGCCATGCCGATGGTAGCGGCCATTTCAGCCTTCTCCGTACCGCGCTCGGCATTGACGGCAGCCTGGCAGGCCAGGGCAACCGGCAGACGCATGCTTGATGTATTGCCGGAAAGGCTGGACATATAGGAACCGGTGACACCGAGGATCGGGAACCACATGGTCGGTTCAATGAACCAGGACATCGCTTCCTGACCAAGCATCGCTACGATACAGCCGGAAATGACAGCCATTCCCGGGAAGCAGTTGAAGTGTACCCAGATATAGATGGCCGGCACAAAGGTCATGACCATTGTCCCGAGCATGCAGGCAGTACCGATCTTGTGGATACCTTTAATATACTCATCGTAATTCATTTCTTCAAACACTCCTTCCTCAGAACATCATGTTCCAGACAATGCTCGACAGCATGCTGACAAGAACAGCCAGGCCGAGGGCCCAGGACTTCAGTGCCGGCGCGTTGACGGACAGCTTATCCAGGACAACCTTCAGGATGGCCGCAGTCGCCATAACCAGGATGAAGGCCGGACCGCTGGATGCGTACATGAAGATCATCAGGCCGATCATCGCCAGCGGCAGAACCATCAGCAGCCCGCCGACAATCTTCTGTGCCTTTGTCTGTTCTTCATTCGGATCCGGCATCAGGAACTTCTGCAGGCTCTTGCCCAGACCCCTTGTCATGATCGGAACCCAGATCAGGTAACCGCAGGACATGAAGGCGCAGGTGAAGAAGATCGTGCCGAATGTGGACATGTCAATCGGATCGACACCGAGCGTCTTGCCGGAGATCAGCGCTGCCGCAGTTGCTGTACGCAGCTCCGTATCCGCAGAACCGATGATGCCGACCCGCATCAGGACGAACGGACCGCCCAGCAGGCCGGAGATGGTAATGGCCAGAATGAACACTGCCAGTGCCGGGCCGATGGCTGAGATTGCCCCGTTTCTTGTAACTGTTTTGATTTCTTCTTCTGTCAGGATGCCGTGTTCCCGCGTATAGGCAACTGCTCTTCTGCGGAACAGGAGCGCCTGCAGGATAACAATGCTGACAGTGAGCGCGGCAATGATCCACAGCAGCGGACTTGTCGCAAATGCTCGTAATTCATCACTCATGATGTACCCCCTTTATTCAGTTTAGATTCTAAACCGTATGAATGAATGTTAGCAGAACATGCATATCCCGTCAACAAACAAAAACCGCCTGTCTGTAAATATTCCCCAGAATGGCGGTTTTGTCCTATTTCTGTGCCCAGTTAAGGTTTTACTGTTCCTGCTCCGGTTCTGCTTCCCGCATCAGCAGAATCATCCGGTCCATCACTTTCATGAAGGTCCGGAAATCCTCTGCCGAGAGATCATCGATGAACTGCCGGGTCCGGCGGCGCCACTCAAAGCCTTCCTGACGGTCCCGCAGGACCAGTTCGTGGGCTTTTTCTGTAGCAGTCAGGCGAATCATCCTTCCTTCCCGCTCCCGGATCAGCAGTCCCTTGCCGTCCAGGGATTTGATGATCTGCGCCACTGCTCCCTTGGTTGTCGCTGTTTCCCGCGCGATTTCCTGTGACGTAATTCCCGGGGCCTGGTCAATGATATTCAGGATCGTGACTTCCGTTTCCGTGATCCCCGCATCATCCAGCATTGGTCTGTGCCTGCGGCTGGTTCTGATCAGCAGCCGGGCATATTCCATCTGTTTCATATAGAAATCCGATATTTCCCGGGAAGTCATGCCGAGATTGATTTTTTCTTTCTCTTCTTTCATCTTTTGTCTCTTTCAGTGATTCATTATAGCA
>JAEEHG010000216.1 GCA_016280695.1 Solobacterium sp.
ATCCATCGATGTGCCGACTTCCAGCACCGGATGGGCGTCACCCTGGCTGGCATAGACTGCCGCAGCCAGCTTCGGGTTGCGGAACATATCCATGACACCGTGGTAGCAGATCCGGTCACCGGAGCCGAAATCCTGATGCGTCGGGTAATCAAACATGCACCACTGGAAGACCCCGGCATGGGTGCCGTCCTGCTTGGCCGCGTTGAGGACGCGGGCATGACGCAGCGCGTGCTCCTGCCGCTTCTCCCACGGATCAAAGGCCTTCGTCGGGAACATATGGCCGTTGGCTTCGGTGATCAGCAGCGGCTTTTCCTCATCCGGCGAAACATCCTTTTTGGACTTGGCCCCCGGGTTGGTGCCGTTATGGGAGAAATCATTGTAGCCGTATACATCTTCCAGCAGACTGCTCTTTTCCAGATACCGCACACCCGAGGTCGGCCGGTACGGGTCAAGCATATGGGCCAGCCGGTTGGTGCGGGTATAGAATTCATCGTTGTCCTGGCTTTCGTTGATCCGCACACCCCACAGGAAAATCGAGGGGTGCTGACGGTACTGCATGATCATCTCACGGGTATTCTGCACAGCCTGGTCCTGCCAGGCTTCATCACCGATATGCTGCCAGCCGGGGATTTCCGTAAACACCAGCAGCCCCATCCGGTCACAGGCATCCAGGAAGTAGTGCGACTGCGGGTAGTGCGAGGTCCTGACCGCATTGACCTGCAGTTCCTCCTTCAGGATGCGGGCATCTTCTTCCTGCAGGGCCTGCGGGGCCGCATAGCCCATGTACGGGTACCACTGGTGGCGGTTCAGGCCGCGCAGGAAGACCGGCTTGCCGTTGAGCAGGAATTCATTGCTGTTGAAGGCGACTGTCCGGAAGCCGAATGTCTTTTCCACCCGGTCGGCAACCTCGCCGCCGATGAGCAGTTCAACCACGCATGTATAGAGCACCGGATCGTGCAGCTGCCAGGGTCTGGCCGCGCCGCAGTGCAGGTCGATTTCCTTCTTCGTGCCGGCCAGCGTCGTATCCCGCAGGATGAAGCCGGCTTTGTCCTGGATGCGGATGCGGTATTCGCTGTCAGCCAGCGGCCCGTTCTGGTCCACCCGGATATGGGCATCGGCAACCGTCGGGGTCGCGACATAGACATCACTGATAAAGGTCCTGTTTCTGACATCAAGCCAGACATCCCGGTAAAGGCCGCCATAGGTCAGGTAGTCAATCACAAAACCAAACGGCGGGATGCGGCCGTCCTCGTGGGCATCGACCTTGATGACAATCGTGTTGAGCGCCCCGAACTTCACCGCCAGGGTGATCTCAACCCGGAATGCCGTATAGCCGCAGAAATGCGCGCCCATCTTTTTGCCGTTGACATAGACTTCGGCCTGGTGGGCCGCCCCGTCCAACTGCAGGAACAGCCGCTTGCCGCGGTACTCCTCCGGGATCTCAATCTGTTTCCGATAGCCGGCGGTTTTTTCGTAATCCTTCGGATCAGCGTAGTGGAGCGGCGCTTCATGGAAGGTGTGCGGCAGCCGTACGATCTCTTCGTACGCCCCGCCCTGCAGGAATTCCTCACTCCATACAGAGGTATATTCCCAGTCATTGTTCAGTCGTTTCATTTAACGCATATTCCTTTCATGATGATGTCTATCATTTCATTCAAAGCGTGTTCGTAGGATATATCGGATTGATTCAGAAGATCGCTGTCGATGAAGCTTTCAATGCTCGCAGTAATCATCAGCCGCAGCACCGGCACCGCCACCGGCCGGATCAGCCCGCACCGCTGCCCTTCCGCCAGCAGTTCCAGCACCGGCTCCCAGTTATCCTCCAGATGCCTGTGCAGGGCCTGATGCACCGCCGGATACTGTTCCTTCAGTCCGTCAAGCTGCCGGAAATCGATCGTTTCATACTCCTCCGGCAGGGCGATCATGGCCAGCCGCAGCCGGTCCCGCAGATCCATATCAGCGCTGATGATCTCCTTTTTGCGCTGCTGGATCTTTTCGTAGCCGTAGTCCAGCATGCCCAGCAGAAGTTCCTCTTTTGAGGCAAAGACGGTATAGATGGTTTTCTTGGAGATCCGGGCCTGTTCCGCCACATCCTGCATGGTGAACTTCAGGCCGGTATGCCGGAACTGCTCAATGGCCGTAACCAGTATTTTTTCTCTTAGTTCCATATGGAAACCGGTTTTTCCTTTCTGGTTTCCATAGTAACAGAAAGAAACCGCTTTCACAAGCGGCATATGTCAGTATGGCAGTTCGATTTCCTGCATTGTCAGAAAGGTACGCAGCTCCGGCGTCAGCACCGCGGCGATATTCTCACCGCTGACACCGGCCGTGCGGCCGTCCCGGTAGATGAGCAGCACCTGCCATGTCTTCCCCGTTTCATCGCTGAGCAGTTCGAGGTGTTCAAGGATGCTTTCGGCGGTTTCCACGGGCAGATGCAGGCTGCGCTGCACATGCAGGCCGCAGCTCTGCAGAAGGCATGAAAAGACCCCGTTGGGCCGCAGGATCAGCGTATCCCTGCCCCTGTGATGATTGATCAGGATCATCCCCTGTTTCAGCATTCTGTCCATTGTTTCACCTGTAAGCGTTTCCCGATTTCAATATAACAGAAAGCCGATAATTTCTCTTGATTATTATTTATATAGTTCGTATAGTAACGCTTGTGTTTTGGAGGTAGGAAAATGAGTATCATGCAGAAACTGTTCCGGCCTGTGGATATGACCAGGGGAGATCCGGTAAAGAATATCATTCAGTTTGCCATCCCGATGCTGCTGGGAAACATCGCGCAGCAGCTGTACAACACCGTTGACAGCATCATTGTCGGCCGCTATGTCGGGGACAACGCGCTGGCCGCGGTCGGCAGTGCCGGCCCGATCCTGAATCTGATGCTGGTGCTGTTCATGGGGATTTCCACCGGGGCTTCAATCATGGTGGCCCAGTACTTCGGGGCCCGTCAGCGGGATCATCTGTCCCGCACGATCGGAGCCTGTCTGTCGCTGACGCTGATTGCCTCGGCGATCATCATGATCATCGGTCCGGTGATTTCCCGGCCGCTGCTGCGGGTTCTGAACACACCGGAATCGATCATCGGCTGGTGCCAGGCCTACCTCACGATCATCTTTCTGGGCATTGCCGGCGGCGGTTATTACAACATCCTGGCCGGTGTGCTGCGGGGTCTGGGTGATTCCGTATCGGCCCTGATCTATCTGCTGGTCGCCACGATTCTCAATATCGTCCTGGACTGGACGTTTGTCGCGAAGTTCGGCATGGGCGTGCCGGGTGTTGCCTGGGCCACAATCATTGCCCAGTTTGTCTCTGCCCTGCTGTCCATCCGCAAGCTGACCCGGATGACCGACCTCTTCGACATGAAGAAGGAATACCTGAACCCGAAAAACCGCTTCTCCCGGGACCTGATCCGGCTGGGCCTGCCTTCCGGCATCACCCAGGCTATCTTCTCGATGTCCATGATTATCGTGCAGTCCCTGACGAACAGTTTCGGAGAGATGTATATCGCCGCCAACGTCATTGTCATGCGGATTGACGGCTTCGTCATGATGCCGGCCTTCTCCTTCGGCAGTGCCATGACCACCTTCTCCGGCCAGAACATCGGGGCCCGGCGCATGGACCGGGTGGACGAAGGCACCAGGAAAGGCACCCTGAC
>JAEEHG010000217.1 GCA_016280695.1 Solobacterium sp.
ACCAACAGGACATCACAGGTTTCAATCGCGAAATGGGACGGTCGGCTGCCATGGGTGCCGCAGCGGCCGACATAATACGGACTGTCAGATTCGATCGTATCGATGCCCATGCGGGAATTCACCACCGGCAGGTCGAGCTTCGCAATGAATTCATGGAACAGCTCCACACTGTCCGACAGCCTGATCCCCTGTCCGGCCAGCACCAGCGGCCGTTCAGCCTGTTTCAGCTGTTTCAGTACATGTTTTACTGTTTCAGCAGGAAGTTTCTCTTCTTCTTTCGGGAATACCGGCGGGTAGGCACACGGGCAGTCTGCCCCCTGGATGTTGATCGGGATTTCAATGCACACCGGACCCGGTCTGCCGCCTTTGGCGGTCTCCCAGGCATCGGCGATGACTTCCGCTGTCCTTGCCGGATCATCCAGCAGATAGTGCTTTTTGGTCACCGGCTCCATCAGCCGGCTGGTCTTGACATCCTGGGTGCCGTACTGGCGGATATCATGATCCAGCTCGTAGTGCACATGGGCAGAATTGGAATTGCCGGTAATCAGGATCACCGGTGAAGAATCAACATAGGCCTGTGCCATGCCGGTAATCGTGTTGGTCAGGGCCGGACCATTGGTCACAAAAGCCAGCCCCGGCTTGCCCGAGACCCTGGCATAGCCTTCCGCCGCCATGACCACAGCCTGTTCATGGTTGCAGAAGGTATACTTCAGTTTTTCCGAATGGCTTAGGGCCTTGCAGATCCAGAGGGCCGCACCGCCGACGATGACATAGGCATGCTCAATCCCCTGGTCTTCCAGATATTTGACGATATATTCCGATACATTCATAGGCAGTCTCTTTCTATTTCAGCCAGACCATCGGCTCTGCCGACAGCAGCGCCTTGAACAGCAGCAGGTCTTCTTTTGAGGTAATCTTGAAGTTAAAGTCCGAACCGTGATTGAACCAGACCTTGTAGCCGCACTCAATCAGCAGGGTGCAGGTCGCCACCGACCCGGTAATCCCTTTTGCCTTGGCTTCTTCGTGCAGATCCACCATATCCTGCAGGTGCATGGCGTGCGGGGTCTGGGTCCGGTACAGTGTTTCCCGGTCAATGCTTTCAACGGACTGGACCTTGTCCGGTGTCACCAGCATGGCTTCCTTGCAGTCAATGGCTGTGATGGCATTGCCATGGGCCTTGCAGACATTGATGCAGTCGGTAATGATCTGCGGTTCCAGGTATGGTCTTGAACCGTCATGAACCAGCACGATATCATCCGGATCACATTCCTGATGAATGACATCCAGAACATTCTCAATGGATTTCTGGCCGGTATCACCGCCCAATACAATTCCCTTGAGCTTGGTGATGCCGAACTGTCTGGCATAAAGCCGCATAAAGCCTTCCCAGCCTTCGAGACAGGCGACATAGATCGCGTCAATATCGGGATGGTTCTGAAAGCATTCCATTGTATAGATGATAATCGGCTTGTCGAATACATTCAGAAACTGTTTCGGTACATCCTGGCCGGTTCTTGTGCCGGTGCCGGCAGCTGTAATCAGTGCAATATTGCTCATGCCCGCATTCCTCTCATTCCATGTCTTTTCTTCAGTCTATCATACAGACTGTCCGGAACTGAACAGGTGACTGTCATTCACCCGTTCTGTAATAGTAAATCAATTTGCCCATGCCCTGGTAATCAAGGACACGGTTGGCCGCATACCCGCGCCTGGCCAGCTGGTTATCCAGTTCCTCAAACATGTCATCAAATGACATGGCCTGGTCTTTGCCGTAATCCGCGTACCAGAGCCAGAACTGGGACGGCACTTTGCCGGCATCGATCTGTTCCCAGCAGTTATAGACCACCTGGGGTGCTTCGATGCCCTTGTCACGGATGAAGTAGTCAAAACTGTATTCCGCCACCCCGTAGAGATATGTCGGCTGTTCATAGCCCTTCCACTCCAGCCACGTCCAGGCAATTTCATTGTCGTGTGACTTCTCCCAGTTGCGCCAGATGCCCGGCACCGAGAAAACCCCTGCCGCCAGGGTGATCACAGCCAGCCCGGCCGCGGCCGCGTTCCGGCCAAGGCCCTTCAGCAGCTCGTGCAGGATCAGCGGGATCACGACGGTAAACAGGCAGATCCAGAACACGCTGTAGCGGCAGTAGAAGCCGGCGCTCATGCCGATATGCACCATGGCGTAAATATGCCTGACAACCAGCAGGTAATGCAGCCCGTACGCAATGACCAGGCACAGGCAGAGATCGGCAGCGCTCTTTTCCCTGCGGCCGATGATCATGGCCAGAAGCGTCAGCGCCAGGATCACCGCCCCAAGGATCGTGAAGACCTGTGTTTCCTGCGGTTCGCTCCGCACGAAGATATACACAAGCAGGCCGCCCAGTTTCGTCAGGAAATCCCGCGGCGACCATACCACCGGCAATGTATCCGTGCCGCCGATCTTGTGATTGCCAAGCTGGATCTTCGCGTAGAACACGTACAGCGGCGCCGCCAGCAGGACCACGCTGAGGCCGTAGATAATCAGCAGATTCCTGACTTGTTTCCTGTCCCCGGCGCGGAAAATGCGCACCATGTGCATGATCAGCAACGGGACCACGACAAAGACGCATCCGTACTGGCTGTAGGCCGCCCCGCCGCTCATCAGGGCCAGGTACAGTGTCGTCAGAAAACTGTGCTTCTGTCCGGCAATGACATAAGCGTGCATGGTCAGGAAGACAAACATCAGCATCAGCGCGTATTCCGCCGCTTCCTGGATGTAGTAGACCCACTGATAGGAAACTGCCAGCAAGACAACACTCAGGGCTGCCAGGCGCCTGTCTTTCGTCAGCCGGCGCACCGTGTCAGACAATGCCAGGCCGGAGATCATTCCCGGAATGATATTGAACAGCCGGAACCAGAGAATGGACTGGTTGACTTTCAGCCAGTAATGCATCAGCAGGTTGTAGAGCGGCGGCTGGAAGGTCGAAATGATATTCCGGTACAGGTCACCGTTGGCGATATCAGCCTGGGAATAGTAGTACTCCACCCACTCGTCATACCAGAGGGCCGAGTGACCGATATGGTTGACCATCATGAAAAGCAGAAACAAAAACGAAAGACATGTGAATAAGATTGTTGAATGCTTCTTCACAAAGTCTTTCATATTCCTATGCCCGGTCTATGATTTTATTGATTTCCGCGAAATCCGACAGTGCTTTCTGCCCGATTTTGAAGATCTTCTTCAGATTGATGGAATTGACCCCGCCCTGACGCGGCCGGAAGGTAATCGGAATGTACTTCACCTTGCAGTGCTTCTTGGTCAGAATCACGGTGATGACGACATTCGAAAGATTGAAATTCTCCGGGACCAGCCCGATATACTTCTTCAGCGTCGCGGCGTTCATCAGCCGGTACGGGGTGTTGGCATCGGTGACTGTCACGCCGAATTTCAGCCTGATAACGGCTTTCAGCGTCCTGGTCACGAAGACCCTCGAGGAACCGTCCTGCCGGTTGTTCCGCCAGCCGATGACCATGTCCCAGTTTTCCCGCTCATCCCAGAACGGCTCAAACTCCGACGGCAGGGTCTGCCCGTCCGAATCGGTCTGGAAAATATAATCCGCCCCTCTTTCCAGCGCGTAGTTATACCCGAAAAGCACGGTGGCCCCATGCCCGCCGTTAGGCTTGGTCACCGGTTCAAACAGCGGCCTGTCCTTGGCGTATTCCTGCATGATGGCGTAGGTATTGTCCTTACTGCCGTCATCGATGATCACCAGCCGGCTCAGGCCCCCGCCGTTATGCTTTTCCACCACCGGATACCAGTCATTGATGACGCTTTCGATGGTTTCCGACTCGTTGTAGGCCGGTATGACTATATACAGAATATCCATTGATTTCTCCATAATTAAAACTTCTGTTTCAGTATAGCACACAAGTTCACCGGAACATAACAAAGCCGGCCCGTGCGGACCGGCTAGTTTTCATGAATGATTATCGCGGGATCAGTATTCAGGCATCGGCGGAACCGCGGCCGGGGCCGGCTGCGGGATTTCCGCAACAGCTGCTTCGGTCGTGATGAACAGGCCGGAGATGCTGGCCGCGTTCAGCAGGGCGGAACGGGTAACCTTGGCCGGGTCGATGATGCCCTTCTTGAACATGTCAACCCATTCGCCGTCCTTGGCATTGAAGCCGACGTTCTTCTTCTTTGTCAGCTGCTCCGCGAAGATCTCGTTGCCGTCAAAACCGGCATTCTCGGCAATCTGCATGATCGGTTCCTTCAGTGCTTCGAGCACGATGTTCATGCCTCTCTGCACGTCTACGACATCCGACTTCAGGCTGTCTTTGACATTGCGGTAAGCGTCAACCAGGGCCAGGCCGCCGCCGGTGACAACACCCTCGGCAACCGCCGCCTTGGTGGCATTCAGGGCATCCTCAATCCGCAGTTTCTTGTCCTTCAGTTCGGTTTCGGTAGTAGCCCCGACCTTGATGACCGCGACACCGTTGGTCAGCTTGCCCAGCCGTTCCATCAGCTTCTTGCGGTCATAATCGGAAGTAGTATTCTCGATTGCCGACTTGATTTCCGCGACTCTTGCGGCAACATCAGCCTTGGCGCCGCGGCCGCCGATGATTGTCGTCTTGTCCTTGCCGACAACGACCTTCTTGGCAGTACCCAGGTCGCTGACCTTCATCTCCGCCAGATTGGCATTGAGGTCCTTGGCAAAGAACTGCGCGCCGGTCATGGTGGCGATATCACCCAGCTGGTTCTTGGCATTGTCGCCGAAGCCCGGCGCCTTTGTTGCCACGACATTGAATGTGCCGCGCAGCTTGTTGATGATCAGGGTGCTCATGACTTCATTGTCATAGTCATCCGCGATGATCAGCAGGGCCCGGTTGGCCTTGACGACTTCTTCCAGCACCGGCAGGATATCCTGAATGGTGTTGACCTTCTGGTCGGTTACCATGATCAGCGGGTTCTCCAGGGTGACTTCCATCTTTTCCCGGTCTGTGACCATGTACGGGGAAACATAACCCTTGTCATACTGCATGCCTTCGGTCATTTCCAGAACCGTCTCGAAGGACTTGGATTCATCAACGTTGATGACCCCTTCACGGCCGACCTTTTCCATAGCCTCGGCAATGATCTCACCGACTTCCTCACTGGAAGAGGAAACCGTGGCGATGTTGCGGATGTCGTCGCTGGTCTTGACCTGGTGCGCGTTTTTGAGCAGGTCTTCGGCAACGGCCTTCGCAGCCTTTTCAATACCCTCTCTCATCAGCACCGGGTTGGCGCCCTTCTCTACTGCTTTCAGGCCGTTGGTGATCATGGACTGGGCCAGGACCGTAGCGGTGGTTGTGCCGTCACCGGCCAGTTCATTGGTGTTGTTG
>JAEEHG010000027.1 GCA_016280695.1 Solobacterium sp.
GACCGCGCGTACAACAGGGGCTGACCAGCCGGGAACAGGCGTTCGGAAACAGATCCCATACCGGCTGCCGGAAACCCTGAAGGAGAATAACAGTGCAGTTTCCAGCACATTTTTCGCAGTATTCAGCAATCCGGAAGGGCAACTGACATATGTACAGGCTGACTATGACCCGGAGTCCTCGTCACTGTCATTTACGGACAGCGGGGCGGATAAATATGCAGCCTTGGCAGTGAGCCTGGAACAGATTGATCTTACCTCACACCATACCGTACTTCGGTCTGCCAGGAAAAACGGCCGGATCCGCTGGCTGGAACTGACGATGCATGCAGAAGATGAATGGTTACACATACCGGAAGGAAGCACGGTCCGGCTGGCATTGGACTATCCGGCCGGCAGAACCGGAATGCATGTTTTCTATGAGGATGAATCCGGCATGCTGCATGATACAGCGGCAGAGTATGATGCATCTGCCGGGATCCTGACACTGGATGTCCCGTCCGGCGGCCGCCTCTTCACTGTCACCGGCGCAGACCGTGTCAGCGCGGCAGATCTGGCGGAACTGCATCGCTTTATGGCAGACCGCGCGCAATAGAAATGGAGGTACATGATGTCCTGGGATTTATATATGACAGCCGTCAGGGCGGATGCTGAAACAGCAGAACAGCTGGCAGACAGTATCCGCAGCTACCGGCTCCCAAAAGGTGTCACACTGCCTGATTCCGGACTTGATTACCGGCAGGTGATTGTGGACGCATCTGATGAACCGCTGGATGACAGCCGGAAAGAACAGCTGCAGCAGAGCCGTTTTCTTGTGGTGGTCTGCTCTCCGGCAACCCGGACAAGTGCGGCAGTCGGTGAGCGTCTGGCTGTTTTCCTGAGCAGTCATGATAAAAACAGCATCATTGCCGTCATAGCATCCGGAGAACCGGCAGAGTCCTTCCCGGAAATATTCATCGAACACCAGACTGTACGCCACATCATGCCTGACATGACGGTCATCGAAAGAGAAGAGACGATCGAACCGGTCGCGGCTGACCTGCGGGGAGATACCCCGGCAAGAAGAAAGCAGCTGCTGCGCTATGAAACCGTCCGGATTGCCGCGTCGGTCCTCGGCCTGCATCCGGATGATCTCGAGCAGCGGCACCGGAGCCGGGAAAGAAGGACTGCCCGGACAATCATTACCGGCGCGGCGGCAGTATGTCTTTCGGCAGCGGTACTGTTCCTGCGGCTTGGCTATGTTGCCCGGAAAGAAGGGCAGATTGCTGAACAGCAGACAGCGCTCAGTACGGAAATTGCCGCCCGGACCATGCATGAACTGCCGGAATTGTTCAAAGATGATCCGGAAGCACTGACATACATCGAAGAAGCGGTCACCCATGCCAGGGAATCACTGAGCGAACTGGGACTGGATGATCTGCTTGAAGAGGGCGGTCAGGAGGATACAGGATCATGAGCTATACGTATGATGTATTCTTCAGTTATCGTCATAAACCGCTGGACAGCCAAATCACCGAGAAGCTTTTCAATATGGTAGAGAGTTACCGGCTGCCTGACACACTGCGGGCCAGGGGCTGCCAGGATGTGCACAGAGCGTTCCGGGACACGGAAGAACTGGCAGTCAGCCGGATTCTGACAGATACCATTGACAAGGCCCTGCACGGCACCAACTGCCTGATTGTTGTATGCTCCACGGATACACCGTCATCGGAGTGGGTCGACCGGGAAGTGGCGACATTCATCGAACTCGGCAAGGCAGATCGGATCTTTCCGCTGCTGATTACCGGTGACCCGGAAACATCCTTTCCGCCTTCCCTGAAGCGCATTCCGGATATCGCGGCACGTACCATGGATATCCGGGTGCCGGGCAATCCGGTGAAGGCGATGCTTGCCAAAGCGGAGACTGAACTGCTCAAGGTTATTGCGGTCATCGCCGGCTGCACGGAAGCAGAACTGCAGCGGGAACATAAACTGCGCCGGAACCGGCGCCTGGTACAGAGAACGGCTGCGGCAGTGACTGTACTGGCGGCGGTCAGCGGCGTATCATTCCTGCTCATGAACCGGGCGCGGTCTTACCGGGAAACAGCATACCTGCACGAACAGGCATCCATGCAGATCCTGAACCGGCTGACTTATGAACTGCCGGACCAGCTGACCAATGTGACCGGTGCCTATAGCCGTATTGCCGAACTGCTGCAGCGTAATACTGAGGATATCAACGCGATTGTCCGGCTGTCGGCAGATAAGGAAAACGCGGAGTATGAGGCGGCTGCGAACTATGAAAAACTGGGGCATGCCTACAGCGTGCTGGGCAGTTATGATGATGCTCTGGCAGCAGAGCAGAAGGCTGTTGATCTGTTCAGCATGCTTGCGGAAAACGGAGATGCAAAGGGCGGGCCGGCGCTGGTTTCCGCCTTCAGCAACCGCGGCAATATCTGCCACTCAGCCGGACGTTATGAGGAAGCGGCACAGAGTTACAGTGATGCCCTGCAGCTGATGGATCAGACAGACGGGATGGATGATGTAACCGCAGCAGTAATCTGCTACAATGCCGGGGCCAATGCTGTCAGTCTGGGTGACGCGGCCGGGGCTGCGGATTACTTTGACAGGGCCCTGGCAACCCTGGATAAGGCGGAGGAAACCCGGGAGACCATCTCGGCAGTTGCCGCTGCTTCATATAACTACGGGATCCTGCTGTACCGCACCGGCCAGTACCAGGCTGCGGAAGAGAAACTGGCTGCGGCGGCCGGAAACTACAGCCGCCTGCTGGAACAGGAAGATTCCCTGACAGGCCGTATGGACTATATCCGGGCTGTTTCCATGCAGGCAGTCTGCCTGATGGATGAAGGCCGGTTCAGCGAAGCTGATGCTGCGTACGCGCAGGCGGTCAGTGCGGCAGAGGAACTGGCAGAAGACAGGGAGAACATGGACAGCCAGCAGCTCCTGGCGGATCTTTACAACAACCAGGGACTGTGCTTCAACATCCAGGGCAATTATGAAGCGGCAGACCGCTGTTACGGCCTGGCAGCTGAGCGGTATGAACTGATCAGCCGGAAAACCGGCAGTGACACAGCCGCCGCAGTCTATGCCCTGGCCCTGCTGAACCGGGGAGAAAACGCGTTCAAGGCCGGGACATATGAAGAATCAAAGGTACTGTTTGAAAGCGGCCTGCAGGAATATGAAAAAGTCTATGCGGCGCTGGGTGATTTCCATGCTGCCCAGTATTATGCATGGCGATCTTATTATGACCTGATTCATCTGCGGGATCC
>JAEEHG010000218.1 GCA_016280695.1 Solobacterium sp.
CACCTGCGGCAGGCTGCCGGTGAAAGTGAACAGCTGCGCCGGGATATCTGCGGCCGGATCATCAGCCTGCTCGAAAGCCTGGACGGATATGATATGGTCAAAGTCAGCCTGATCGGCGGTGAACTGACGATCCTGCAGGATTTCCCTGCTATTCTTGAAAGACTTGTGTCGTGCCGGTTTCCCGGGGCAATCCGCTTTGACCTGACCACGAATTTCTCACCCGACAGCGCGTATTTCTGCCGTCTGTGTGATATCATCCGGAACCGGCCGGCAGTGACCGCAGCCTGGCCATCCTGACGAGTTTTTACCCGGCTTATGTAACCGGGACAGTGTTTGTGCGGAAACTGCGGGAAGTGTATACATATGCGGCCACCCGGGCCGGCAATGCCATATCGTTTTCCGTCGGAGGCCCGCTTCTGGAAGACGCTGATTATGAGGAGCTTGTGCAGATGCGGGAAGATCTGGCGGATACCGGGATCAGGGTCTCGCCGATCTATATCAGGAACTATGAAACACACGTTTCCGCGGAAACGGTCCGGAAAATGTATGTGCCGGAGAAAAAGAGCGTCAGGGTTACTGACCGGTCAGGACAGGTTTCCATGTATAAGGACATCCAGGCGCTGGGCGCGGCCCTGGAAGACCGTGACAGCTTCTGCCCGGCCGGGTATGTATGCGATGCCGGGATACACAATCTCTGGATTGACGCGTTCGGTCATGTGAAACGCTGTCCGGCACTCGGCAGCACGATGTCCATGGGCAGTATCCTGGACGGCAGTTTCAGCCTGCTTGACGCGCCGCAGGTATGTACATCTGATCATTGCAGCTGCAGCCAGTACGGCCGGATCGAGAAAACAGAACCGTAATAATATATGAAAAAGCCCGGAGGGCTTTTTTTAACGGACAGGAGCCTGTTTGTCGCGGATGCGGAAGGTAGCCTGCAGGATCCGCAGCAGCGGTTTTCTCAGCATGGTCTGCCAGGGCGGGCCGGGAATCCCGAACAGTTCCCCGGCATACAGCCGGTCAGTCAGCTGCAGGAGGGGGCCGGGATCATGCCGGTAACTGTCCCGGACGACGGGATTGCTGTACATTCCAATCATCCGCTGACTGAATACGGGATAATCGACAATGTTATTTCTGAGCAGTTCCCGGGCTTCCGCCATGTTCATGCCGCTGCGCCACTGGTGCCGCCGCAGCCGCCGCAGGGCACCTTTGTGCAGAAGATAATACAGCGGCAGGAAATGATCATACAGATACGAACAGTCGGCAGAAACCCGGCAATGTTCGTAAAAGGCCTCAGTCATCAGATTGCTGGAGTAGATCATCAGATGCTTTTTGTACTCGGTTGATCCGGAGCCTTCATGCCGGCGGTAAGTATACAGCCGGTCCGGCAGCAGCAGGATCCGCTGTGTATGGGCCGTATAAAAATAAGTAAAATACATGTCTTCCGCAAACACCCGCCGATCCTCACCGAAGCGGATCTGCCAGCGCTCAATGATATCCCGGCGGAAAAACCGGTTCCAGACTTCCCAGCGGACCGCCCGGAGCCTGAACGGACCGGTAATAAACGCACAGCGTTCCTCATCTGTCTGCAGTACAATTTCAGTTTCTTCCCGGATCAGGTACTCCAGCCGCTGATTCTTCTCGGCAGGAGGAAGGATCGCATAACCGAAAACGACCATGTCATATCCCTCTTCCATCCGGGGAATGACGGTTTCCAGCAGGGCGGGATCCATCAGGTCATCACTGTCGAGGAAATATACAAACAGGCCGGAAGCACGCATCAGGCCGGCATTGCGCGCAGCCGACGGGCCGCCGTTGGCCTGGTGGATGCCGATAATCCGCCGGTCAGCCGCCGCATATTCATCGATGATTGCGCCGCAGCTGTCAGGACTGCCGTCATCGACAAGAATCAGCTCAAAATCCCCGCGGGTCTGCGCCAGGACACTGTCGATGCATGCCCGCAGGTACGCTTCCGCCTTGTACACAGGGGCAATGATGCTGACCGTGGGTGTGTTTCTGCCTGTTTCTGTCATAGTGTGTATCCTACCCCGGCCGGCCTGCGGGTGTCCGGACTGTCAAGCTGACCCCGGATATACAGGTTTACATGATTATGCAGTTCCTGCAGCTGTTGTTTTAACTCCGGGCTGTCTGTTTCCTCCGTCTGCATGGTGATGATCCGGCCGATACTGCCGTTCTTTTCGAGCAGTTCGAAAGATATCCTGTAATTCAGGTCAAAAACAAGGGCCAGATACATGGCGATTACGTCAGCTTTGGTCGTCATATCCTGTTTCCGGATGGCTTTACCGTCCAGCGCGGCCCGGTATACAGGAGGACTGATGATACTGCCGTGGGTTTTTTTTGCCTGCCCGCGGTCTGCCAGCAGGCCGAGGATATCTATTTTATCCGCGTCCCTGGTGATATTGACGAACATCCTGGTACGTTCATCAAGCGTATCCGGCAGGCTGTATCTGCCGTGGTATGCCGCCGCAGCCAGGATCACATCGTGATCATGATCCGCGAATGCTTCGAGCAGGCCGTCTGATCGCAGCAGTTCCTCCCCCAGATCACCGTGGTCAGCGGAGGCCAGGTCATCAAACGTCCCGAAGCGGCGCCACTGTTCAAACCGGCCGATATCGTGGAGAAGCCCGCAGAGGGCTGCCGTTTCCGTATCCGCAGGCGAGAGGCAAAGGTGCCGGGCGATGTCTGCGCACAGGTCCCGGACCCGCAGGCTGTGATCAATTTTCAGCCGGATCATATCACCGTATGCCAGATACGGGGCTGTAAAGGCAATAAATCTCTTCTCTGCTTCGTTCATGATTGACTTTATTATAAGCGACAACCGGACGCAGCCATATCGTCAAAGCATATATTCCGCTTATACAATTGAACGGCCGTTGTCCGGAGCTGTCCGGCCATATATCCTGCGATTGACAACGAATATCAAAAAACTAGAATAAAAGTTAGAATGAAAAACGGCATTTTTTTCATTATTGATAATACAAACAGTCACTGCGGTATTACTGACCGGCTGAAGGCGGCTGTCGGGCTGTGCTATGTGGCACGGCAGCACGGCCTGGATTTTCATTTTATCCATCAGGCCGGTTTTGACATAAGGGATTATCTGGCTCCGAACCGGATTCCCTGGTCGGCTGAACTGTCTGATCTGTCCGCTGATCCCGGGCAGGTGCAGACGTTCCGGTATATTGCCCCGTATGACGACCTTCCGGAATTCAGGCCCGGCGTGCAGTATGTCTGCCGGCGCTATATCGGCAACAATATTATCGAGAAAAACAATGTGCCGGAGTGGCAGCGGGTATGGCGTGAGTTGTTCTGGGACATGTTTACACCGACCCGGCCTGTAACAGAGGAACTGGCCGCATGCAGCATGCCCAGGCGTTATACGGCTATCGTTGCCAGGTTCATCAATGCGCTTGGCCATACGGAGGATGCTTCGTATAATGCGCCCTTTCCGGAAGAGATGCAGGAAAAACTGATCCGCGCCGTTCTGGAAAAGGCGGCACAGTGCCAGGCAGCCTCCGATGTGCCGGCTGTGGTTTTTTCCGACAGTGCCAGGTTTCTCCGGGCCGCGGCGGCGGAAGGGTTCCTGACCACGGACGTGAACGGTATCGGCAACATCATGAACCGGGATGCCGGGGCATATGTCACCCTCAGGACATTCGTCAACCTGTTCCAGATCGCCGGGGCAGACAAAGTATACTCCATCCTGCATCTGGATGGTTTTCCGGACAACAGCCTGTACAAGACACAGTATCCGCGGTATGCCGCCATCATCGGCGGGAAGCCATTTATCCGCCTTTAAGCATCCCGGCGGGACGAACAGGAGACCGATCAATGCATATTGTTTCCGTAATTATCCCTGTGTATAACGTAGAACGTTTTCTTCCTGCCTGTCTGGACAGTGTGCTGCATCAGACCCTGCCGGATCTGGAAGTGATCTGCGTTGATGACGCTTCGCCGGACCGCTGCGGGGAAATACTTGATGCGTATGCGGCGGAAGACAGCAGGGTGAAGATTATTCACCTGCCGGAGAATCACCGCCAGGGTTATGCGCGGAACAGGGGCCTGGAACAGGCTTCCGGCAGGTATGTCTATTTCCTCGATTCCGATGACATGATAGAACCCGAAGCGCTGGCGGAACTGACCGGGCTGGCGGACAGGGATGCGCTGGACGCGGTGTTCTTTGATGCCCGGAATGTATTTGAAACCGAAGAACTGAAAAAGATCTATGTGCCGCCGGCATCGCCGCGAAAAGGGAACTACCGCGATGATGTGTATACAGGCATTGACCTGATGGACGCGTTTACCCGCCAGAACGAATGGACCTGTTATCCGCAGCGGATATTCTGGCGGCGGGAATTCCTGCTGAAGGAAGGCATCCGCTATCCGGAGGGGTGTGAGCATGAAGATGAATTCTTTGCGTTTGCGGGCATTCTTGCCGCGGAACGGGTCAGGTATGTCCGGAAACAGTATTTCATCCTGCGGGTGCGACCGGACTCCGTCATGACCAGTCCGGCAGCCCCGAAGAATTTCCACGGTTACCTGATGAACTATTATTATATGAACCGGTTCCTTGATGCCCGGGGCATATATACCTACGGTGCGGAAGTGTGCAGCGCCCGGATGTATGAGCGGGCCATGATGCTGTATCATAACCTGAAGGACAGCTTCAATCTGCAGGAAATGTTTGCCGGTGAACCGGACAGGACAGTCTGGCAGTTTTTTTCCTGGTACCTGCGCACCGAGTCCGGAGAGCACGGTTATAACGCCATGGATCCGGAAGTGCTGGACAGGATCCGGCAGTACCGGATTGTCTATATCTTCGGCACCGGCCCCACGGCCCAGAGAGTCTGCAGGAAGCTGGAGCATAACGGCATCCTAGTGGGAAACTTCCTGACGGACAGTCACGGCAGCCATCCGCCGGTGCTCATGGGCCGGTGCGTACAGAACATAGAGGAAGCGGATCTGCCGGCTGATGCCATTGTGGTTGCCGGGGTGAAAATGATGTATTGGGACAGCATCCGCGCGATGCTGGAGAAAAAGCATATAAACTGCGTATTTCACAGAAAAATATGAATGAACTTACGTATATCCTGAGCCGTTTTGAGGAGCGCTTTCACTCCCTGAAAGGCTGTAATATTGCCTTGTATCCGGGCCGATACCGGGATGATATCATCCGGCATTTTGGTCATGCGTACAAGTTTCTCTGCGTCCCCGGGCCGGCAGGCATGGAAATGGCAGAAGGCGCGGAAGCAGTCATCCTGACCGATCCGCGGCAGGCCGGTGAGCCGGATTTTGCGCAGGTCCGTGCGTTCTGCGAAACAAGCGGGACATCGCTTCTGGATCTGTTCGGCCTTGACCTGATCGCCGTGCACAAGGAACTGGCAGACCATGGCTACCTGCCCATATCCCGCTGGAAGGCCCTGCTGGAGGATTATGATGTCATCAGCTTGATTGCCCCGAAGATCGCGGTGAAATACCTGAAGATGGAGGAACGCTGGGTGCTGCGCCGCCGCTTCCGCATCATGTATGACTGGATGAAGAGCCGGGGAAAGGATATTGTCCTGCTCTGTGAGGAGGATGAACAGGTCAGGACCATGGCGGAAGAAGGAATTGATACCCGGGACTGCGTGCGGGTGCAGGCAGGACGGGGACAGGCCTGCCTGGAGACAGCGGAACGGTATGCCGGAAAAAGAATCATCCATATCGGTGTGGACATGGTTAAGGACGGTATCCTTCCCCGGGAGTATGGGATTGATTCACGGCTGAGCAGGGGTTTTGTGTTCGACGGGCGGCTTGTTTCACCCGCGGAGGATCTTTCCTGGCACGCTGACCGGAAAGCGCTCATTGACGCCATAGACAGCCATGACATCATTTCCTTTGATATCTTTGACACGCTGATCAAACGGCTTGTCCTGCACCCGAAGGATGTCTTCCTGATGGTGGAGGAACAGACCGGGATGACCGGATACGCGGACTGCAGATATGAGATCCAGACAACCATCCCCCAGTCATCCCTGAAGGAAATATACGGATATCTCGGGGAACGGATGGGATATGATGCGCAGACACTTGCCATGCTGTGCGAAGCCGAACTGCAGACAGAGATGAAGGTGATCGTCCCGCGGCAGGGCATGCAGGAAATCTTCATGTATGCGAAACAGCGCGGCAAGACCGTGATCCTGGTCAGTGACATGTATCTGGACGCGGCGTTCATGGAAACGCTGCTGGCGAAGAACGGCATCACCGGCTATGACGCCATGTACCTGTCCTATCAGTACAGAAAGCTCAAGCATGAAGGCCTGTATGAGGAATTGTCCGGGTGGATGAAGGATGGCCGGACGATCCTCCATATCGGGGACAATCACTACGCTGACGTTGTCTCGGCAAGGCGGTACGGCATTGATCCGTGGCTGATTCCGAGCAGTCTGGACATGGCAAAGCAGAACGGGTATGCGGAGGTCATAGCGGCCAGCCGGACACTGGCGGAGCGGAAGCTTCTGGGCCTGGGCATCGCTCTCGGTTTTGACAGTCCGTTCGCAAACGACCATGACGCAGAGATTGCGGATATGATTCTGACCCCGCTCATCATGGGCTACCTGCAGTGGGTCTGCGGTGAGATGGCGGACCAGGGCTACGATTTCTTCCTGCTGGTTTCCCGGGACGGCTGGATCCTGAGGCAGGCATATGAAAAGCTCCGCCGGCAGAAGCCCGGCAGCCTGCCGCCGGCCAGATATATCTACACCAGCAGGCATGCGGCCTATCTGACCATCATGGATGACTTTAATATGGCGAAGTATTTCTTCGACCTGGACAAGTTCA
>JAEEHG010000219.1 GCA_016280695.1 Solobacterium sp.
GAGGATCAACCCCGATAATACTCTTGATCGTGTTGATGGCGGCAACCCCGTCAGCCCCGCCGCGCAGGGCTGCCTCGGCCGCAGGACTCATCCTGTCCACATTCGGGGTCAACTTGGCCAGAATCGGGATTTTCGTACCGTGCCTGGCTGCGGCCGTAAACCGCTCCACCAGTTCCGGCACCTGGCCGATATCCGAGCCCAGACCGCCGTCCGCCATGTTCGGACAGGAGAAATTCAGTTCCACGGCATCCGCACCGTTTTCTTCGCAGAGCCGGGCCAGATCCTCCCATTCCTGATCATTCTGGCCCATGATGGATGCCAGGATGAACTTATCCGGATAGTTCTTTTTCAACTCCCGGAATACAGCCATGTTTTCCGCCACGCTGTGATCCGAGAGCTGCTCGATATTTTTAAACCCGATGATACTGCCGTTGTCGCCGGTAATGGCCGAGAACCGTGGGGAAGCCTCATGGATTTCAAAGGAGCAGATGGTCTTGAACGCCGCACCGGCCCAGCCCGCTTCAAAAGCCCGGGCACACATGTCATATGTGCTGGCCACCACCGAAGACGACAGCAGGAACGGGTTCTCAAGCGGAATCCCGCACAGGTCCGTCCGCAGCCGGTTTTCATCTTCCGGCGGGGTGATTTCCAGTTCCGGCTTCACTTCATCATGCAGGCGCAGCAGCACTTCGCGGATGGCAACCTTTCCGCTGCGGACACAGGCTGTTTCACACGGGGCACTGCAGTTCAGGCAGGGATTGCTGTCCGGGTACCGGGCAGCCGCAGTCTTTTCGTTGTTGAACCAGATACTCCGCAGCAGGGCTGCCGGATCCATTTCCGGGCAGGCAGCGGAGCAGGGAGCGTTATGACACAGGACACACTGGATCATGTCCCTGCGGTACAATTTTCGTTCGAACATAGTCATCCTCCCGCTATTCGTTTTTGTCTGCCGCAGCTGCAGTTACCGGGGCAGAGGCTGCATTTGGTCCTTTATATTCCAGGCAAAGCATGGTCAGATCATCAAACTGTTCGGCATCCTGAACAAAGAAATCCACCGCCGTGCTCATGTGTTCGAGCACCTGGTTCGGACCTGCGTCAGGCACTTCATTCAGGACATTGAGAATCCGGTCTGTGCCAAACATTTCCTGCTTCTTGTCTGCAGCTTCCGGCAGGCCGTCGGTATACACAAAGATCCTGCTGCCCGGTTCAAGCTGCAGTTCATATTCCTGATACTGCGCATCCGCCATCCCGCCGACGACAAAGCCATGCTTGTCCTTATAGAGTTCGTAGGCCCCGTGCGGCTGTTTGAATACCGGATATTCATGGCCGGCATTGGCTGCCGTCAGGCGGCCTGTGGACAGCTCAAGGATGCCCAGCCAGACCGTCACGAACATCTCGGCTGTATTGTTGGAACAGACCGCTTCATTGGTCTTGGCCAATATCTGCGCCGGGGAATGGCCCATCATGGCAACACTCTGCAGGATAATCTTGGATGCCATCATGAACAGCGCCGCCGGAACCCCCTTGCCGGAAACATCGGCAATCATGATGCACAGGTGATCATCATCGATCAGGAAGAAGTCATAGAAATCACCGCCGACTTCCTTGGCCGGATCCATATTGGCGTAAATATCAAAGTCATGGCGGTCCGGGAAAGCCGGGAAGGCATGCGGAAGCATTGATTCCTGTATATCCTTGGCCAGCGACATTTCCGCGCTGATCCGCTCTTTTTCAGCTGTTGCCTGACGGATCGTGTCCATATATTCGACCGTCTTATGGGAAAGATCGGCAATACTTTTCGCCAGTTCCTCGACTTCGTCGCCGGTCCGGAAGGCATCATCCATCTTGAACTCAAGATTCTTCGCGCTGAGTTGGGTCAGCCGTTTCGTCATTGTTTTGACCGGCTCAACAATCCGCTTCGCGATGGACAGGGACAGCCCGACCATGGCCGCCGCAATCGCCAGCATCAGCAGGGTGGCGGTAAACTGCGACTGTCCGTTCATGTCCCGGTATTCCTGGGCGGTGCCGTTCTGGATTTCGTTGAGGCTTTCCGTCATCAGGGCCGCCGGCCTGGTGACCGTCTCCTGACTGCGCGCGGAAACCAGGGTCCAGCCGACCGTCCGCATCGGTGAACCAACCATGTAGTAGGCTCCTTTTTCCAGGTTGATCAGCTTGACACTTGTCTGGGCCCGCATGGCATCCATGATAAAGCCGGCCAGCTGTGTATTGGACGACCGGCGCAGATCTTCCGCCTCGTCCGCCGCCCTTACCCGGAAAATACCTTCTTCGTCTGAAGAGAATACAACCTGGCCTTTCCGGTTGATGATGAACGCAAAGCTGTCGTTTTCCCCGGACCGGCTGACCTGTTCCTGCATGGATGTCAGAAACAGATCCGAGCCGATTACGGCTGCCAGCTGGCCGTTGGCATAGACAGGCGTGGCGCACACGATCCCGATATCACCGGTAAACGCGTCTATTTCCACATCCGAGAAGATGGTATGCCCCGCTTCCACTGCCTGCTGGTACCATTCCCGGGTCGTCGGGTCATAAGAGACAGCGCTGCCGTCCTCATTGAATTTGGAGGCTGAGCGGTCATCAACAACCAGAAAAACCCCCTCAGGCAATGCCACAAAGCATGAATTGGTATCATCCGACACCCCGTACAGGGAGGCCATCATATCGATCAGATTACCCGCCAGACCGATCCTGTCGTTCAGCCGGGCATCCTCCCGGTTCACGCCGTCCGCAAGGATCAGCTGCGCGGTTACTTCCCCGTCCTTTTCCGGATCCGGCAGTTCCGAGGCAATCCGCTGCATCCTGGCCGGATTCCCAAATACGATCCCGGCATATTCCCCGATCATCTCGACCCTGGTCTTCAGGTCAAGGAACATGTGGTCGGCAATGAGCGCTTCCATCTGCGTTGTCTGGCTGAGCGAACGGTCAATTACCCCCGTCATGACATTAGTGCTGATACCGCTGATGGACTCCTTCTGCCGTTCACTGGATGCCGATGCCAGCTTTGTCAGCATGTTGGCACGGTAAGCAGATACTGCCGAAAAAGCAACAGTCATGAGTATGACCGTCGCCAGAATCAGATTGAATATCTTGTTCTGGATACCTCCGCTGACCAGTTTCTTAAGTCGCTTCATATCTCCTTACCCCGGCTTTCTTTCATTATATTTCCGGCAGACAGCCAGGAATTCTGTCAGTCCTTCCGGGAATTCATCTGCCTCATCCAGGCCTGTATCTCCCAACTGCACCAGTTTGTTGGTACCGTGGTAATCACTGCCGGCGGTCACATACAGATGGTATTGTCCGGCAAAAGCGAGCAGTTCCTGCCTGATCTTGCCGGTAAAGCCGGAATAGAAGACTTCCACGCCCTGCAGGCCGAAGTCCTTCAGACGGGCCAGACGGTGATCCATTTCTTCTCCCAGGACCAGCTGATCCCCGCTGCCATAGGAAGGATGCGCCAGTACCGGGATACCGTCCGAAGCCAGGATGGCCTGGATTGCCTGCTGCGGATGAACCCAGTCAGCAGGGAATTTCAGACCGTTGATAACGCCGTTGATCGCTTCTTCCTTCGTTGCGGCATATCCGTATTTCACCATCAGGTTGGCAATATGCGGCTTGCCCGGATTGGGCAGGGACAGCAGGTGCTTCACCTCTTCTTCCGGAAAGTGAATATCATGCTTCGAAGCCAGATATTCCAGTCTTGCCCGCACCTTTTTCATGCGGCGCGCATGGGTCATTTCCGTCAGCCCGCGGATCGCTTCCCCCGCCGGGTCATAGCCGTATCCGAGAATGTGGTATTGTCCTTCTTCATCCCGGCAGGAGATTTCCACCCCGGGAATAAATACCGGGTCATCTTCCTTCAGCAGATCGGGAATGATTAAGCTGCCTGTAAGTGCATCATGGTCCGTCACGGAAAAAAGTTGTATGCCTGCTTTTTTGACATTGAAAAGGATCTGCTCCGGTGTGTCGGTACCGTCGGAGATCGTTGAATGCATATGCAGGTCAATCATTCCGTTCATAGACAGAAAATTATTCGATGGCCAGAATGTCGGTGAAGCCGGTCACTTCAAAGATTTCCATAATGACGTCATTGACGTGGATGACTTTCATCGTGCCTTTGCCGCTCATGATCTTCTGCGCTGCCAGCAGCACCCGCAGACCGGCTGAGGAAATGTATTCCAGTCCGGCAAAATCCATCGTCAGACCGGTAACCCCGTCCAGTGATTCCTTCAGAACTGCCTCCAGTTCCGGCGATGTGGTCGTATCGAGCCGTCCTTCCGGGGCAAGCGTCAGTTCGGTTCCGTTGAGGATCTTGTTAATGGTCATGTCTTATTTCTCCTTCCTGTATATGGTGAGCTGCAGATACCTTACAGATATTATTGTAATGGCAAAACAGCATGATGTTTATCATGTAATTTCCCCGGGCTGTTTACAGAGATACAAGGGGTCCGCCCGGCAGCCGGTTTTTTTCTGTTCCGGGAAAATGAAAAGAGATTTGATATAAATTATAAGGGAAAATGCCCCCGTAATGCTTATCAAATCTCAGAAAACCCGCTTCTTAATATCTGGTTATTCGGCAATGAGATGAATTGTCCCGGTCGCCTTTTCCGTGACTGTAATCCGGATCATATACGAACCGGCAGCGGCAGCAGCCGTCTGTTCCTCAGTCCCGGACAGTTCGAACGTGAACGCCGCCTCCCCGTCGGTATCCGGCAGTTCATCGATGCTCTGCTCTTCCGGTGAGGCAATCAGTTCAATTGTGATGGCCCCCTTGTCCAGTGCCGGTTTGACCGTGACGGTTTCTCCTTCCGCCACTTCCAGCGAACCGGTCAGGACAAAATCGTCCTTGGCAGCCCGGGTTGCGGTGATCACAACGTCCTTCCCATTGGCCGTATCACAGACCAGTTCCGATTTTGCGCAGCCGGCCAGGGTCACTGCCGCCATCATTGCCGCAGCCATGATTTTCATAAACTTCTTCATATCTCAATCCTCCATATCTTTGGAATATCCGGCATGATCCGCTGTTCATTATACATCATGCCCCGGATCAAAACCTTAAAATGCAGATTCTCCGGGTGTGAGGCCTGACAGCACCTCGTCCACATGCATATCCATGTACCGGCCGGGCTTCCGGGTCAGCTGCCGCTGCCGCAGCAGGATATCAAGTTCTGATCCGATCTCTTCAGCCAGTGACACAATCCTGTCCTTGTAGTTCGGCCGGTTCGGGTGATAGGGCGTCGACCGCCACGCCTCCGCACTGATCCTGCATTCAGCCAGTTCCCTGATCCGGGCAGTAAACACGCCTTCCGTATCCAGGTCAGCCAGGGCCCGGAATGTCCATTTGTAGTAAGGCGGATATTCCCGCATCAGCAGGAAATACAGTTCCATCGCTGCCCGCAGTCCTTCGGCCCGGCACAGTTCCGCCGCCACGAGGTCATTCCGGAACATGCAGCGGGAATAGTTTACCTGCAGCGCGGATGCGTAGGCATGCAGCTGCTCGGCAATCCGGAGCCGCCATACCCGGTCCGGATAATAATCCAGCAGCAGCTCCCTGAAAGCAGAGAACACTCCCAGGTCATCCCGGAAGACCATACCGTTGGTGGCTGTCTTCAGACAGGAGTGATCCAGCCGCAGCCATGTTTCCTCACTCATCCGGCAGTGTGCTGTATCACAGTCCGCATGCAGGATATCCGAGTAGAAATCGTGAATGGTCATGACTCCCCGGCGCTCCCGGAGCCGTTCCGTATAGTAGGACCGTTCCACGCGATCCACGAGTTCGTTGTAGGCGATGGAAAGCGGATAGCCGAACAGTTCCATATCCTCATCCGTCAGCCAGAGACAGACGCCGGTGCCGAAATCATGATCACGGGAGATCACATCGTCATAACCGAAGCAGTCCGATCCTTCCCCCGCAATGCCGGCCGCGATCCGGTTTTCATAGGCAGGAAACTGCGCATGAATCATGCCGGCCACGAATTCATCATAAAATCTTCTGTTTTTTTCCATTACACTTGTCATGACTTTCACCCTGCTGTCTTCTGCCGGCATACCGGGCGGCTCCATACGCCGCTTCTTCTTTCTGTTCCGCCAGATGGATACGCTTGTCCGGGAACTGTGCCCGGATGCATCTTCTGTACAGTTCACTGCTGCGGACGGCATTTCCCGATACGGACATATCCCTGACCGTATCCGCCGCCGGCATCAGCTGCCAGAAATCATGCAGTTCCTTTACAACGCCTTCCGCAAAACCGTATGCCAGCGTCCCCAGGGTCAGGTTTTCCGTGTTGATGCCGGTAATCCCGCCGGTCAGTCCCGGTGCTTCGCGGCTGCCCCGGAAGCGGGTATCCACCAGGATGCCCGCGGCACTGCCTGCCGCAAGCGCGGCCGCGTCCAGATCCCGGACCAGCTGTTCCGGCACCGCGCAGCCATATCGCTGCAGGACGTCCTGCACCAGAGATTTCAGTACATCATACGCGCTGCCGCCGCAGAGGCTGCTGCCGCTCAGGATGTATTTCCCGTCCACATACGGGCGCGTGTCCAGGCCAGGTACTTTGACATACGCATCGCAGATCAGGGAAATCTGGCTGCCCGTACCGATATTCAGCAGCGCTTCCGAAACCCCTGCGCAAGCCCCGTATACACTTGCCTGGTTGTCACCCAGGGCGCAGTATACCGGCACTTCCCCGCAATACAGACCGACCGGCCGGAGCTCGCCGCTGACTACCGGCAGATACTTTTCATCAATTCCCAGAATCCTGAGGGCTTCGCGGTCAAAGTCCTTTACGTCTTCCCGGTAAAGACCCATGCTCTGGGCCATGGTGGTATGGATCAGCGGGGCTGCGCTGCCGGTCAGCCGCATGGCCGCGTAGTCCGGTATGGTTGTAATCTTCACAGCCCTGTCCGGGACCATGCCGGTCTGCAGGTCGTGGTACAGCGTGACCAGGCCATAGCCGGCGGCCGGATGATATCCTGTCTGCCGGCTCATATACGCACTGAAACTCAGTCCGTCCCGCCAGGGCAGGCTGCCTCTTCCATCCTGCCATGATACTGCGCTCCCGCAGGCTTTCCCCGCGTCATCCACATATACAATGCCGTGCATCTGGCCGGTCATGGCAATGGCGTCAGCGGCACCACCATGCAGGCGTTCAAGAATCTCTTTGCATAAGGACAGAATCCGCTCTGCATCCTGCAGGGCATAGGCGCCGGTGTATGTTTTGGCATCATTGGGAAGTGTGCATGTATCAATGACAATCCCGTCTTCCAGCAGCACCCCGCTGATGGTTGTTGTGCCTGTATCAAGTCCGATTACTTTCATATGCTTTTTCCCGGTAACATCATACCATGCC
>JAEEHG010000220.1 GCA_016280695.1 Solobacterium sp.
CGGCAGGGGCTGTCCTGACCGGCCTGAAATACCGCACGGAAGGGACGGCCATCGGCCCGGCCCTGAGCATCCGTCGCACGGATGAAGGCTATGAAGTCCGCACCTCGGGCAGTGAACTGTACTGGCCGGAAATCGACGGGGAAGACTGGCAGGAACTGCAGGTAAACGAACCGGATTACGGCAGGACCAGTACGGTGATTGTCCCGGCGGAGGAAATCGACCAGCTGGTAAAAGTCCTGCTGGAATATGATATCCTGGCCTGGGATGGCTTTGACGGACATGTCAGCGCGCCGGAAGGGGTGCTGGACATGGATGATTCGTTTCGCTTTGCCATGGTCTTCTCCGACGGTACCACGGTTAAGGCAAGGGGTTATAATTCCTGGCCGCCGAACAGTACCGATATCACCCGGACGCTGTCCCGCTTCTTCCATGCCCACGAGGACTGGTCGGCATATTAGCCGAAGGAATTCCCGGATGCGGAAGTGGACCTGATGGCAATCGCGATCCCGCGGTACAGTTCGCCCCGGGGTGAATACTTCCGGCTGGAGCTGAATCCGATCAGGAAACAGTGGGTCTTCTCCTGTCAGGATCCCGAAGGTCATTTCCTGGAGAAGGGGATCAATATCAGCACCTACGATACAACTGACGAAGAACTGCCGGTCGGGCAGTATCTGGCCCTGCTGGAGAAGTACGGCTTCCCGGCGCTGAACGGTGAGAACAGCAGTGACGGAGACGGTGAGCAGTCACTTGAAATCACCATCCATTTCGCCAACGGTCAGGAGTATTCACTGACGACAAACGATTATCCGGAGGGCTATGAGGAATTCCGGAAGGAATGCATCCCGATGATGTATGAAACATACCGGCATTTCGCCGGTGAATAGTCAAAAACAGCCCGCTGATCAGCGGGCTTTCATCTGCATGCGATGAGATCCGGGAAACCGTGCCAGCAGTTTTTCCGCCGGCAGCTGCGAGAGCACGGCTGCCAGGAAGATCAGGACACAGCCACTCAGTTCCCGTACCGACAGAAGTTCATGCAGGAAGAGGAAGCCGGCCAGGGCCGAAAAGACCGACTCAAAGCACAGCAGTACGGATACCGCTGCCGGGTCCAGCACCTTCTGGCTTTCGATCTGCAGGTTATAGGCCAGTCCGGAAGCGAGCACCCCGGCATAAAGAACCGCGAGAATGACAGCCGGCTGAAGGGCAGTGAGCACAAAGGAACCTATGGAGACCGGCCGCTCGAACAGAATGACGGAGATAAGGCTCAATACGGCTGCGGTCAGAAACTGCAGGAAGGAAACCCTAACGGAGCGGATGGAATCCCGGTAATGGTTCAGGGCGAGAATCTGCAGGGCCGAGGCCAGGGCACTCAGCAGGATCAAGATATCCGAAAAGGCAAAGCCGCTGCTGTCCGAAGAGCACAGCAGATACATGCCGGCCGCCGTGACGGCAACTGCCGCCCATGTTTTCGCGCTCTGTTTCCGGCCGGCAAGCACGCCCAGCACCGGCACGATGATGACGGTTGTCGAGACCAGGAAACCGGCCTTGCCGACGGGGGAACCCATGGCCATGCCCAGCTGCAGCAGGGTGGTCATGAAGAAGGTTATTGTTCCGGAAATGATGCCGGCGATAACGGAGTGATCCTTTTTGAGAACGGTATGATCCGGATAGATCTTCAGCATCAGTCCTGTTGAAACCGCCGCGGTCAGACACCGCAGAAGGTTAAAGGTCAGCGGCCCGGTCAGTTCATTGCCCCGGGACTGGAAAACAAACGATGTGCCCCAGATCATTGTGGCGGCCACCAGCATGATGACGCCCCGCAGCTGCTTTGTCTCTTTTCTGTTCATGTTCATACCTCCCTAGAAACAAAACAGGGTGTCGCTTTCTGCCTTGTAACATGGAGACCATGCCGTACCTGCGGTCAGAAAACCAACACCCTGTGCATCCGGTGATGCGATATTCACTTTTTACACCCGGATTGTATCATGTTAAAACTTATTGTCAACACACCAGAATTATAAAATTATTGTCTTTGCTGATATGACATGAGCCGGAAGAAAAAAGCCCGCATCAGCGGGCTCTTGCATGCAGATGATAGACGGGCAGGTGATGGACCAGGTTCCTCACATGGACCTGGGAAAGCACCGCCGCCAGGAAGATCAGTACGCAGCCTTCCAGTTCCCGTACGGTCAGGATTTCGTGCAGGAAGAAGAAGCCGGCCAGTACCGTGAAGACAGACTCAAAGCACAGCAGCAGCGATACGGTTGCCGGTTCGAGTACTTTCTGGCTTTCAATCTGCAGTGTATAAGCCAGGCCGGATGACAGAATCCCGGCATACAGGACTGCCAGAATGATCTGCGGCCGCAGCGCCAGAGCGAACAGATAGGAAAGCGAAGCAGGACGCTCAAACAGAATCACGGATACGATGCTCAGCAGGGCCGCCGTGGAGAACTGTAGGAAGGATACCCGGACCGAGCGGATTGAATCTCTGTAATGATCCAGAATCAGAATCTGGAAGGCATAGGTCAGGGCGCTCAGCAGAATCAGCAGGTCAGAGAAGGCGAAACCGGCATCACCGGAATAACAGAGCAGGAACATGCCAAACGCCGTAATGGCTGTCGAGATCCAGGTTTTCAGGCCCTGATGATGACCGGCCAGGGCATTGAGCACCGGCACGATGATGACCGTGGTCGATGACAGGAAACCGGCCTTGCCGACGGCGGAACCCATGGCCATGCCCAGCTGCAGCAGGGCTGAGGTCAGAAACGTCATCATACCGCAGAGAATACCGGCCGGTACGGACTGGTCTTTCTTCAGTACAGTATGATCCGGATGCATCCTCACCAACAGACCGGTGGAAGCGGAAGCGACCAGACACCGCAGGAGATTGAAGGTCAGCGGCCCGGCCAGCTTGCTGCCGCGGGACTGAAATACGAATGATATGCCCCAGATCATGGTCGCCGTTAGCATCATCCCGGCGGCTTTCATACGTCTCATTTCACTTTTCATTTTTTATCCTCTTCCAAACAAAACAGGGTGACTCTATGGTTTCTGCTTTATCGCATGGAACGCATGCCTAACCTGCGGTCAGAAACCCAGCACCCTGTGCATCCGGTGACGCTGTATTCGTTTGTCCACGAGGATTCTAGCACTTTAAAAGTGCTTGTCAACAACAATTATTCATAAATACTCAAGAGCTTCTTCCAGCCCGGAAAGAGAGCTGTGACAGCACGGCAGCCGCAAAGATCAGGCCGCATCCCAGCAGTTCCTGCGGGCTCAGTATTTCCTGCAGAAGGAGCCATCCGGCCAGGGCCGCAAAGACCGATTCAAAGCACATCAATACGGAGATGACGGAGGGTTCCAGATACTTGTGACTCTGGATCTGCATGGTATAGCCGACCCCCGAGGAAAGCACGCCGGCATAGAGCACCGCAATGATCACTGCCGGCTGAACCAGCATCGTGAAGGTAGCGGAAAGGGATACCGGTCTTTCATACAGGATGACAGCTGCCAGACTCAAGGCGGCGGCGGTGACAAACTGCAGAAAAGCGACTTTCGGCGCATGGAAACTGCTGCGGAAATGGTCCAGTATAAGCACCTGCAGGGCGGAAGCCAGGGCGCTGAGCAGGATCAGCAGATCTGAGAGGGCGAAGGAGAAACTGCCGTGAAAGCACAGCAGATACATCCCGGCGGCCGTCATGATGACCGCGAGCCAGGTGTTCCACGGTTCCCGGCGCCCCTGCAGAATGCCCAACAGCGGCACCATGATTACAGCCGTAGCCGAAAGAAAGCCGGCCTTGCCGACCGGGGTGCCAAAAGCCATGCCCAGCTGCAGCAGGGCTGTCATGGCAAACGTCGTGATGCCGCTGCAGATCCCGGCTGATACGGAAAGATCCGGGCCGTTCCTGTCGCTGCCAGGGGTGGTTTTCAGCAGGAAGAAGGCAGTCACGGAAGCGGTCAGGCACCGCAGCAGGTTGAAGGTCAGCGGGCCGGTCAGATCGTTGCCCCGCGACTGGAACACAAAAGATACACCCCAGATCAGGGTGGCACACAGCAGAAGTGCACTGCCTTTGATTTTCTGCAGTCCCGATGGTTTCATCTGTGCAGAATTGTATCATGTCCTGAAATTCGTTTTTATAGTTTATCTGTACAATAAAAGATGAAAGACGTATCATTAGTACAGAAAGAAGAGGTCTGGCATGACGAGCATCTTTAGAAACAAGAGGATCATCTCATCTGCCCGGCTGTCTGGACACTGATCTTTTCTGTCAACAGGAGCCGGGATACCGGTTTTTATTGTGCGGAAAGGACACATATAATCATGAAATTTACAGTTCAGGACGAAGTAAAAGCCCTCGGTGTCAAGGTGGCCGGGGTCGAAATCAATGAGATCGACAATCATGCAGTAACCGAAGAATACACTGCCTGGCGGCAGACAGCCGTACAGGAACTGCTGGCCTATTATACCGATTATGACTATAAGAATGATCCCGTCTTTGAGGGATTCTACCGGCTTCATGAGAAAGTCGGTGTCCCCAGACGGAAGAATATACCAGCCTGTGAGAACCTGGTCAGGCTGCTGCTGAAGAAACAGGAACTCTTTGCCATAAACAAGGCAGTTGATATATACAATATCCTCTCGATGCGCTCCAGGCTGGCCCTGGGGGCACATGATATTGACCGGTTTGCGGGCAATGTGACTCTGAAACTGACAGACGGTACGGAGAATTTTGTGCCGCTGGGGGCGGATGGGCCAAAGCCGGTCAAGCCGGGTGAGTATTCCTATGTGGATGATGCCAATGATGTCATCTGCCATCTGGAAATCCGGCAGGTGGAAAAGGATAAGGTGACGGAAGATTCAAAGAATATCTTTTATATCATACAGGGCAATGAAGCCACGCCTGAGGAATTGCTGCAGGATACGGCGGCAGAGCTGATCCGGCTGACGACCCGGTTCTGCGGCGGTGCGGGCAGACTGCTATAGAAAAAAAGTGATATGATGATGCCGTAAGGAGATACCATGAAAGATAAAGAAAAACTGTACAGTGAACTGGATGCGTATCTGCTTGCGGCCTGGCATCCGCAGAAGGAAGCCAGCGGCTATCAGTGGAAATATTCTATTGCTTTGCCCGGAGCCCTGCACAGGCCGGATCACAGTTACCATGATGCGGTTGAATCAATTGTCCCGGCCGGGCTTGATGAACGGCTGCGGCAGCCGCAGGAAACATTCCATGAGATGCTGTTCCGGCTGATGGATGAAACCGGCGAGAGCGATGCGGAGATCTATCACCGGGCCGGGATTGATCGGCGCTATTTTGCCAAGATCCGCAGCGGCAGTATCCCGCGCAAAACCACGGTCATGGCCCTGTGTCTGGCCCTGAAGCTCGATACGGACCGGGCCAAAGACCTGATGAAGCTCGGCGGGTATGCCTTTTCCGATGCCAGCCGGCGGGATGTGATTGTGCTGTTCTGCCTGGAGCGGGAAATCTATGATCTCATGGAGGTCAACGAACTGCTGGATCACTACAGGGAAAAGCTGCTGACAGAAGCGTAAATGTCGCCTTCACGGCGACCTTTTCTTTTCCCCGAATCGGTAAGATACAAGCGAGGAGGGAAGAGAAATGAACAATCTGACAGAAATTATCTTCATCATTGACCGCAGCGGTTCGATGCACGGTCTCGAGGCCGATACAATCGGCGGCTATAACTCTTTTCTGAAAAAGCAGCAGGATGCCGAGGGGGAGGCAATTGTCACCACGGTGCTGTTCAACAATGACATGCAGGTCATCCATGACCGTCAGGACATCCGCGAAGTCCGGCCGCTGACCGCTGCGGATTACATTCCCGGCGGCAGCACCGCCCTGCTGGACGCCGTCGGCGAGACAATCCGGCAGATTTCCAGAAGCCAGTCCCTGTTCCGCAGCACAACCCCAAACCAGACCGTGGTTGTCATCATCACGGACGGCATGGAAAACTCCAGCCGCCGCTTCCGCTGGTCACAGGTCCACGCTATGATCGAAGAGCAGAAGGAGAAAGGCTGGGACTTCGTGTTCCTCGGGGCCAATATCGATGCCCCGGAGATGGCGGAAAAACTCGGTGTCGGCCGCGCCTTTGCCAGCAACTATCATGCCGACAGTCTGGGCACATTCAGCAATTACGATACGCTTGAAAAAACCGTCCGCAAGGTCCGCCGCGGCCTGAAGGTCGAAGAAAAAGATCTTGATGACATCCGCCGGGATTACCGCCGGCGCCGGTAAACGTTTCAATCTGCTACAATGACATCAGTGAGGAACTATCATGAAAGTCATTGATGTCTACGAACAGTATTTCGCGGCCGAGTGCACTTACTCCGGTGTACCCAGGCACGCGGCAGTCATCAAACTGACTGCCACATCCGACGCGGGCACGATCACCTATGAGGTCGGAGTCAGCTTCTTCCCGCACAATGATCCGGAAGACTTCGGAATTTCCTACGATGCCTATGGCAGCGAGGTGCTCTTCAGCGACAGGGGCAGGCGCTCGGCCAAACGGGATGAACAATATCTGCAGGAAGTACAGAAAACAGCCGACCGGATTGCCGGACGGCTGAAGGGAACAATCTTCTGGGACAGGCCTCTGATCGAAGCCCGCCGCGGATAAGCCGGATTATTCCGGCTTTTCTGTATTGTTGAGTTCTTTCTGGTAAGCCTTGCGGGCCGAGGAGTGGAAGCCGTACATCTGTTCGGCCAAATCCTGCGGGGAAATAATCACCGCATGGCGGCCGAAGCGGGAGAAGTACTGCAGCACCTGGTTTTCCGAGCAGTTGAAATAGTACAGGTTTCCTTCGATCCGGGTGGTTTCCGGCCGGTGGACATAGCGGTAACGGTACTGCCGCATGCCTTCCTCGCTGAGGCGGACACAGATTTCCCGTTCACTCTGAATCAGGAACTGCGGTCCGTACTGTTCCATGCGCTTCAGACAGCTGATGCTTTCGGCAGTCAGATCCCGCCGGCGGTTGAGCAGGATGACGCCGCTGATGCGGCTGAGCCGGATCGTGCCGGGCTGGCCGTCCTGCTGGTACAGGACATAGTTGAACAGTTCTTCCTTGGCCGATGCCACGGACCATGGTGAAACGGTATGTTCAATCCTGTTCCTGGTCCGGCGGTTGATGAAGTAGATCATGCGGTCTTCGGCAATGGCCTGACGGATCTTTTCGTAACTGTCACGGAAGATGATCTTTTCCCGCTCATCCTGCGGCATGGCCGTATAGGCCTCAAACATGTCCCGGAAGTACTGGGACAAGGAGGTGTGGGCCAGCAGGCTGCTCTGGATATAGGCGATGATGTCGGAAGTCTTCTTTGTCGGTTTCAGTGACAATGTCACATCATATTTCCCGTCCGGATCATCCCGGCTGTATTTGGTCATATGCATGATTTCATCTGCCACTTCCCCGGCTGCCAGCTCTTTCAGCCCGGCTTCCCGCAGCTTTTTCTTCAGGGCATCATAGCGGATGTTGCCTGCTTCCTGATAAGCCTCGAAGTAATTGGCCAGGAGGGTATTGAGAAAATCATTTTTGTTCAGCACCATGCCAGATTTGAAGAATTCAAACAGTTCCATGTCCTTGTACAGGATATCCCTGGTCCGGCGGCCGATATAGATCTTGATCTTTTCTTCCATGATTTTGTCCCCTTACAGTATCAATGTACCATAAA
>JAEEHG010000221.1 GCA_016280695.1 Solobacterium sp.
CAGAGCGGGGCTTCCTTGTCATAGACGTTGACAATCTCGGTTGCCGTGAACCGGCGGCACTTGTCCGGCCGTTCGATGGTCACGTCGAAGGCCGGCAGGGACGGCTCCGCGTTGAATTCCGGCAGCGGCTTGAGCGGCACACCGTAGATGCCTGCCAGTTCCCGCGCAATCCCGTAGTGACCCCACAGGTCCGGCCGGTTGGTCAGGGACTTGTTGTCGATTTCGATAACCGTGTCATTCAGGCCCAGCGCGTCAGCGATATTCTGGCCCGGCTCACCCGGCAGATCACCGAGATCAACGATGATATGATCATCCTGCGGCGGGAACAGCTTGTCCAGAAAGACTTCCGTGGCGTTGCAGATCATGCCATAGGACGGCTCGCCGCGCATCTTGGTCTCCTTGATTTTCACCAGTTCCGGCAGACCATGCCAGAAGACTTCCGATCCCGGCTTGCAGACAACGACCTTTTCCCCGGCATAGAGGTTCTTGCCGCCGCAGACGATCTGCTTCGGTTCATCCAGGCCGACATCGACAATACAGATGCGCAGAGCATCGGCATTCGGATGTTCCTTGACTTCCAGCACTTTGCCCACGACGATGTCATGGTACTTGGCGCCGGTATCCTCCGTGCCTTCCACCTCAACCGTGCGCAGCGTCATATCATAGGCAATCTGGGCCGGGGTCAGTGTTTCCGGCAGATCAACATATTTCTTTACCCAGTTCAGAGATACTTTCATGTTCTATTCCTGTCCTTTCTTTTCTTCCATGGCTCAGCGGAACTGCTTGAGGAACCGCAGGTCGGCACTGTGGAAGAGTCTGACATCATCGACGCCGTAGCGCATCATGACCAGCCGGTCCAGACCGATGTTGATGTAGAAACCGGTCCATTCTTCCGGATCGAGGTTGGCTGCCCGCAGGACATTCGGATGAATGACACCGCCCGGCATGACTTCAATCCAGCCGTTGTGGTTACACACGCGGCAGCCCTTGCCGCCGCAGACCAGGCATTCCATATCGATTTCATAACCCGGCTCGGTGAACGGGAAGAAGCCTTCCCGCATGCGGACGTTGATCTTGCGGCCGAAGACCTTCTCCAGAATCGTCTGGATCATGACTTTGCCGGAAGAGAAGGAAATATCCTTGTCAACGATCAGTGCTTCATACTGGAAGAACGCCCTTTCGTGACGGGCATCGGTTGTTTCGTTGCGGTAAACGCGGCCCGGATAGACGAATCTCGCCGGGGCCCCGTGCTTAAGCAGGTAACGGACAGAGCCGCCGGTCAGGTGCGGCCGCAGGCAGAGTCTGTCACTGCCGCGCAGTTCTTCCGTACCGTCCAGCCAGAAGGTATCCATGGACTGGCGGGCCGGATGGTCCGGGGCAAAGTTCAGATTGTCAAACGCGTATTTCTCACTGCTGATGTCATCCTCACTGTAGACCTCAAAGCCCAGTGACAGGAACGCATCGTTCAGGTCATAGCACATCTGGGTAATCGGGTGCAGTGACCCGCCTTCCACAGCCGTGCCAGGCAGGGTCAGATCGATCGGTTCATCCAGAACACTCTTCGCCGCAATCAGTTCTTCTTCCTTTTCATTCAGTTTCTCGGCAAACAGGTCCTTGACCTGGGTAGAGAGGATACCGATTTCCTTGCGCTGTTCCGGGTCAATCCTGCCCAGGGAACGCAGCACTTCATTCAGTTCACTCTTCTTTCCGGTCAGTTCGCGCCGGACGTCAATGAGCTCCTCAATGCTCTGCGTACCGGCAATCCGGGCCAGCCCCTTCTCACGGATTTCATTCAGCTTTTCTTTCATGTTTGTCTCCCTCTTAAACAAAAACAGAGCAGTTCATCCAAAAGGACGAATTGCTCGTGGTACCACCTTTCTTCGCAGAATTGCTCTGCCTCATTGCGGGTATAACGCACCCGGGCGTCTGACTCCGCTGCTGAATTTCGTATGAACGTCTTTCCCATGCGGCTTCCAGTCCATGACCGCATTTCCCTGTCCGGAGTTCCGTTCACCTACTGTGACAGTTTCCTCGCCAAAATCGAAATTATTATAACGCTCTTTCCCGGCAGATGCCAATGGAAATTCATCCTGCTGCCGGTAGAGAACATCTTTACTGATAATCAAGCAGATTCGGAGCTTCCTTACGCTGCATCCAGCTGTCATTGACACTTTCAAACATGGCATAATCCACAAATTCCCCGACGGCCGGATCATAGGCCGCAAAGAACCACCCTTCTTCCCGGGTGCGGAATACTTCATCGCCGTTTAGCCAGAGGACAATACCGTCATTTTGGCTCACAGTCACCAGACTGCCGCAGAGATCCCCTTCCGTACTCACGTATACATATTGACCCAGCCGGTCCTGCACATCCGGTGTGATATCTGTTGCCGCACCCGGCGCAATGACCAAGCCATAACCGTCACGTTCCACTTCCGCCAGCCAGTCTTTCAGTTCAGTAATCTGGGTCAGATAAGTATGGTCGCTATTGCGACAGAAATGTTCCCAGCTGACATAGTGTTCATCCCCGCGGTGATCAGTAAGGTCATACTTTGCGAGCATGCCTCCCAGCCAATTGCCAACTTTTCTTGCTCCCTGGGTATTGAGATGGCTATTATCGATTGAAAAATCTGGTGTTTCCAGACCAAGTATATCGGTCATTTCATTCAAGATATATACCGGCTCATCATATTCTGCAGCCACTTGTTTAACGTAGTTATAGTATGGCTGCTGTTCTTCCTGCAGGGAGGTTGGCGTCTTGATCAGAATCAACGGAATTTCCCTGTCATGCGCCAGAGAGATGATTTTCCTGAAATACTCTTCTTCTTTTTCAGTCATGGGAGTAACGGCATCAGAATAACTATATTCAATCGGGATAGTCCAATTTGAACCATACCGTGTACTGCCACCTTTGAAATCAGATAGTTCGATATTCCAAGGGTAATGTCTGAAATCTTCCGCATCCAGTTC
>JAEEHG010000222.1 GCA_016280695.1 Solobacterium sp.
AAGAAGCGCTGACCATGTCCGACAAGATCGTCATCATGAAAGACGGTGAAATCGAGCAGATCGGCACGCCGACGGAAGTTTACAACGAACCGGTCAATGAATACTGTGCCCGCTTCATCGGTGACTCGAACATCATGGACGGCATCATGAAGAAGGACTACCTGGTCCACTTCGATGACAATGACTACGAGTGTGTCGACCATGGCTTCCATGACAATGAACCGGTGGATGTTGTCATCCGGCCGGAAGACATCGATATCGTGGAACGCAACCGCGGCCTGCTGAACGGCGAAGTGAAATCCGTACTGTTCAAGGGCGTGCATTACGAAGTAATTGCCGAAACCTCGTCCGGCACCTCCAAGACCGTCACCCTGCATGTGACCGGGGAACATGACGTGGTCAACGAAGAGGCGCACGAACGGATCAGCGCGTCCGGCTTCACCATGGACATCGAGGACGTCCCGTCCCTGACGACCAGCGAAGCCATCACCAGAGCCAATGCCCAGGCCTGGAATGACGATGATGACTACGTTTCCCTGACCAAAGTCAGCTATGACGTCAAGGAAGAGGTCGGCACCTATCACTGCACATTCGCGACAGAGAAGGGCACCAGCATCACCGTCAACATCCATGTCGTCCGGCCGGCTGCCGTTGAAGACAAGGAACACGAAGAAGCGATCCAGGCCTTCGACTTCTACAAGACCGTCGAGGAAATCAAGGAGTCCGTGGCCCTGGACACCGACCTGATCCGCTGGGCCGACGCTGCGGCATGGAATCTGGAAGATGATTCCCGGGTTGAAATCTGGGATGTCAAATATGACTTCGACGATGAAAATATCAAGGAAGGTGACTACCAGGTAACCTTCTCCACCCAGGGCCGTGAGCTCAAGATCGAAACAACCGATCACATCCGTGAGGGACAGAGGATCGGTCTGCGCTGGAATCCGGAAGACATTCACGTCATGAGAAAGATGGTGTAAGCATGAAGAGTTTCAGCAAGATGGTCTATCCGTATATTGTCTGGGCCTTCGTCATGATTGTCCTGCCGATGGTCATGATTGTGCTCTATGCCTTCACGGTCAAGGGCAATTCGGTACTGACCTTCCAGTTCACACTTGACAACTTTGCCCGCTTCTTCCGGGATACGATCTCTCCGTCCGTGCTCTGGCGAAGCCTGAAGATGGCCTTCATCACCAACGGCCTGTGCATCCTGATCGGCTATCCGACAGCATATATCTTTGCCAAGATGAAGCCGAACAACCAGGCGATCATGATCCTGCTGGTTACCCTGCCGATGTGGATCAACGTGCTGGTCAGGACCTACGCCTGGAGAGGGCTGCTCGGCTATGTGGACTTCAGCACCGAGATGCGGGTGTATGTCGGTATGATCTACAACTTCATGCCCTTCATGATTCTGGAAATCTACACTTCACTCTCCAAGATCGATCCGAACCTCATCGTCGCTTCCCATGACCTGGGGGCCAACGATGCCGAAACCTTCAGAAGGGTGATCCTGCCGCTGTCGCTGCCCGGTGTGGTGAGCGGCATTACCCTGGTGTTCCTGCCGGCGGTTTCGAGCTTCTTTATCCCGAAATTCCTCGGCGGCGGCCAGTATGTGCTGATCGGCAACCTGATTGAAGACTACTTCATCACATCCGGCGACTGGAACTTCGGCTCGGCAATCAGCCTGATCATGGCGATCATCATCCTGATTTCGATGTATGTCATGCGCAAGCTGGATCATGAGAACAAGGAGGTGCTCGACTGATGGAACACAAGACAAAACTGTACGAGCGCATCTATGTGGCGGTGATCCTGGCCTTCTTCTATCTGCCGATTCTGTACGTGGTGCTGTTCAGCTTCAATGAATCCAAGTCACTCAGCCGCTTCACCGGGTTCTCCCTGCAGTGGTATGAGAAGATGTTCGCTGACCGGATGATCATGTCCGCCATCGGCTATACGGTCCTGTGCGCGGTGATTGCGACGATTGTCTCCACGATTGTCGGCACGATCACAGCCATCGGCCTGTCCAAAAGCAACCGCATCCTGCGGGAGACCATCACCCAGGTCAACAACCTGCCGATGCTCAACCCGGATATCGTTACCGCCATCGGGTTCATGCTGTTCTTCACGTCGCTGAAGATCAAGACCGGTTTCGTGACCATGGTGCTGGCGCATATAGCGTTCTGTATCCCGTATGTGATCCTGTCGGTCATGCCGAAGCTGCGCACGCTGGACCCCAACCTGGCGGAAGCGGCCATGGATCTTGGCTGCACCCCGATGCAGGCGCTCTGGAAGGTTATCATCCCGCAGATCCGTCCGGGAATCGTGTCGGGCGCGCTGGTTGCCTTCACGATGTCCTTCGATGACTTCGTTATCTCGCTGTTCACGACCGGTCCCGGTGTGTCGAACATATCAATCTACGTCTACGGTGCCGTCAAGCGGGTCAATCCGACCATCAACGCACTGTCTGCCATTATCGTCTACGTTATTACCATCGTACTGATTCTCATGAATGTTGTTCCGATGATTCGGGAAAGAAAGGGAAAGAAAAATGAAAAAGCAGTCACTCTCTAAAATTCTTCTGATCAGCAGCCTCGGCGTGCTGACAGCCTGCAGCGGCTCCGGCTCCTCTGGCACTGAGGAAACCAAGGATGCCAAGGAACTTTACGGCTGCAGCGTCATCAACGTTTACAACGCCGGTGAATACATCGGTGACGGTGTCCTGAACGACTTTGAGAAGATGTACAATGCGAAGGTCAACTACGAAACATTCGATTCGAACGAGACCATGTATACAAAGCTGCTGGGCGGCAGTGCCTACGATGTGCTGGTGCCGTCTGACTACAGCATCGAACGGCTGATCGACGAAGGCATGCTGCAGAAACTGGACAAGGATGCCCTGACCAACCTGGATCAGCTGGACCCGGTTGCGGTTGAAATGCAGAAGGCTTTCGACCCGGACCTGGAATATGCCGTTCCGTACTTCAGAGGCAGTGTCGGCCTGGTATACAACCATGACAACGTCGATCCGGCGGTCATCGAAGAAAAGGGCTGGGATATCCTGCTGGATGAAGCATACAAGGGCAGAGTCTTCATGTATGACTCCCAGCGTGATGCGTTCATGGTAGCTTTCAAGGCCCTGGGTTACTCCATGAACACCGAGGCTCCGGAAGAGATCGAAGCGGCTTACCAGTGGCTGATTGCCATGGACAAGGCAGTTGAACCGGCTTACGTTACCGATGAAGTGATCGATGCCATGCTGAACGGCGAAAAGGATATCGCGCTGATGTACTCCGGTGACGCCGCTTATGTCATTGCCGAAAATGATTCCATGTCCTATCTCGAGCCGCACCAGGGCACAAACATCTGGATTGATGCCATGGTCATTCCGGCAAATGCCGGCTGCCCGGGCCTGGCCAACGCCTTTGTTGACTACATCACCGACTATGACGCATCCTATGCCAACTCCGAAACCATCGGCTACACAGCTGTCAACAAGCAGGTATTCGATGAAATGAGCACGGATGAGGAACTGTACGGCGGCATCTCCGCTTACATTCCGCGTGACGGCTACGAAAAGGACGAGATCTTCCACTTCAATGAAGTCCTGCGGCAGGAACTGTCCGACCGTTGGAACAAGGTCAAGATCGGCGAATAACAGAAAAAAACATTCAGCCTCCTGCCTTCCGCAGGGGGCTGAATTGTTTACTTGCTTTTTGTATTGGGTTTGCTTATAATAATTGTGCAACGAAGGAATGGTTCCTTAGCCAAGTGGTAAGGCAACAGACTGCAACTCTGTGATCACCGGTTCGACCCCGGTAGGAACCTCCACTTTTTTTATATCAGGGGGCATGGCGGAATCGGCAGACGCAACGGACTTAAAATCCGTTGGTGGCAACACCGTGCGGGTTCAAGTCCCGCTGCCCCCACCACCTGGCAAAGATGCGGACGATGGCAGAACAGCCGTCAGTCCGTTTTTTTATGCCGTCACCTGCGGGGATCAGTGCGCCATGGTTCATCCGCAGAAGAAACAATATGCGTCAGCTGCAGTACTGTCGCTGTTTTGCATTTCCGTATTCAATGATAAGATTAAACAGGAGAATTCATGCAGTATACATCGCTTGCTTTCTACATGTTTCTGCTGGCTGCGGTAGTGCTCTATTACATCATGCCGGTGAAATATCGATGGTATGTGCTGCTGGCGGGCAGTGTTTTCTTTTATGCTTCCCTGATAAGCCGGAAGCTGGACGGGATCCTGTTCCTGGCCACGATAATGATCAGCTGGCTGACCGGCATCCTGTTGGAAAAAGAAAACGGGAACCGCAGGATCATACTGATTGCCGGCCTGGGGCTGTCGGTGCTGCCGCTGCTGCTGGTGAAACTGTCCGGTTTTATGCCGGGCGGTTTCAGCCTGATCGTGCCGGCCGGCCTGTCGTTTTACACCCTGCAGATCGTGTCATACCTGGTTGATATCTGCAGAAAAGACACGCAGGCGGAGCACAATTTCCTCAAATACGCACTGTTCATTTCATTTTTCCCGCAGATCATCCAGGGGCCGATCCCGCGGCACAGCCAGCTGGCCCCGCAGCTTTATGAAGGCCACCGGTTCAGTGAAAAGCAGTTCTTCGGCGGCCTGCAGCTGATTCTTTACGGGTTCTTTCTGAAACTGATGATTGCGGACAAAGCAGGCATCTTTGCCAGCCGGGTCTTTGACCACTCTGCCCAGTACAGCGGCACGTATCTCTGGCTGGCTGCCATCCTGTACAGTTTCCAGCTGTATGCGGATTTCTTCAGCTGTGTCACGATCTGCCAGGGTGTTTCCGGGCTCTTCGGCATTCAGCTGGCGGAGAACTTTGATCATCCGTACATGGCACTTTCGATCCAGGAGTTCTGGCGCCGCTGGCATATCAGTCTGAGTTCCTGGCTCAGGGATTATATCTACATCCCGCTGGGCGGCAGCCGGAAAGGGGAGCTGCGGCGGTATATCAATCTGCTGGTCACCTTCCTGGTCAGCGGCATCTGGCA
>JAEEHG010000223.1 GCA_016280695.1 Solobacterium sp.
CTGGATTTTGTGGAGAATTCCACCGGGTTCCGGATCGACGCGAAAGCGATCGGCACGTTCTGCCGGGAGCGCGGTATCTGCTTTGTCGTGGACGCCTGCCAGGGAACCGGGGCAATGCCGCTGGATATGTATGACATGAAAATAGACTTCCTGGCAAACAATGACTACAAGTGGATGATGAATTACTGCGGCACCGGTTTCGGCTTTGTCACGGCAGAATTAAGGAACCGGCTCAGCCAGCGGACCTGCGGCTGGATGTCAGACAAGGATCTCTTTGTCGAAAAAGAGACCATCGAGCTGCGGGAAGACGCGGCCCGCTTCGAATTCGGCTATCCGAATGTATCCGGCATCTATGGCCTGGGGCTGGTGGCGAAACGATACTGCGAGCTGGGCGGAAAGAATATCGAAGATTATATTCTGGACCTGAACGCATATCTTGAAGCCCGTGTAAGGGAAATCCCGGGTGCGCACTTCTGGAGTGACTATGAGCGGGCAAACCGCAGCGGGATCGCCGTGGTCTGCTTTGACCATGAAATCAACAGGCAGAAGCTGGCTGACCGGCAGATTGTTGCCCCGGTCCGCAGCGGTGCCATGTACGGTTATCCGGCGGCGATGCGCATCGGCCTGCATTACTACAATAACAGGGAGGACATTGACCGGCTGATCGAGGCCCTGGCTGACTGACACCGGCCTTGTCCGGCTTTGAATCAATATAAAAGAAGCGCCTGTCAAAGCGCTTCTTTTTCAACGATCTGCCGCAATGCCGGCGGAATCAGTCCCACCTGCTGACCAGCTTGCTGAGTTCCTTGAGGAACTTCTTCAGTTCGCTGTTCTTTGCGTTTTTCCGCTTTTCGATCAGACGGATCAGTTTCTGACCCTTCGCCATCAGTTCGGCATAATACGCGTTCTGACCCGCAGTATCCTGCTCTCTTGCCTGATCAGCCTGGATCTGTTCCTTCTTCTCTTCGCCGCTGACAACTCTCGCCGGTTCCTCTGTCTTCAGGTATTTACCGGCCAGAAGGTCAAAGACATATCCCGTGTACGGCGCGGAAGCTTCATACCCGTATTCACTCTGCAGCAGTTTGGCATAACCGTCGGCGACCGCGTCATCTCCGTGGACAACAAATACTGCCTTCGGTTTGTCCGGATTGTCTGTCAGCCAGTGCACCAGGCCGTTGCGGTCCGCATGGGCGCTGACATCCTGCAGCTGGACGATTTCAGCCGCCACATGGATATCCTCCTGGAAGATCCTGACATCCTTCTCACCATCAACCAGCCTTCTTCCCAGCGTATCCTCTGCCTGGTATCCGGCAAAGGCCACCGTGCATTCCGGCCGCCACAGATTGTGCTTGAGATGGTGCTTGATGCGCCCGCTCGTGCACATGCCTGAGGCCGAGATAATCACCGAAGGCGTGGTGACTGTATTGATCAGTTTCGACTCTTCGACATCGATCACCATCCGCAGGTTCGGGAAGACCAGCGGATGACCGCCGTTGCGGATAATCTGCATGGCCTCTTCGTCGTAATACCCAAAGGTATTGTCATCAAAGATCGCTGTCGCTTCCTCCGCCAGCGGGCTGTCCACGTAAACGGTGAAATCCTTGTTGTCAACCAGATTCTTTTCCAGTGCCTCACGGATAAAGTAGAGAATTTCCTGGGTCCGTCCCACTGCAAAGGCCGGGATGACCACATTGCCGCCCCGGGCGAATGTCCGGTTCATGATATCCGCAAGCTGACTGACCGGATTGGCCGCTTTTTCATGCAAACGGTCCCCGTAGGTGCTTTCGGTAATGACATACTCCGTCGTTTCCCGGGGAGAAGGATCGTTGACAATCGGGATGCCCACATTGCCGAGGTCGCCGGTATATGCCAGGGTCCGTGTCTCACCGTTTTCCTGTATGGTCAGATAGGTGATGGCACTGCCCAGAATATGGCCGCCGTCCTCAAATCTTGCCGTAACCCCTTCCAGCGGGGTAAACGGTTCACCGTACCGGACATCCTTGAAGTACTGCATGGCAATCTCCGCGTCTTTTACGGTATACAGCGGCTGCACCTGTTTATGGCCGCTGCGTTTTGCCTTCCGGTTGGCCCACTCCACTTCAGCCTCCTGAATATGGGCCGAATCCTTCAGCATGATATCGCTCAGCTGCCGGGTGGCATCCGTGCACCAGATCGTCCCGTGGAAGCCGTCTTTGACCAGTTTCGGCAGCAGCCCGGCATGATCGATGTGGGCATGTGAAAGCAGGACGGCTTCGATTTCCGCGGCGGGAACCGGCAGATCCTCATTCACGTAAATATCCCTGCCCTGTTCCAGACCGCAGTCAAGCATGATGTATTTTCCGTTAACTTCAAGCACATGGCAGCTGCCCGTCACTTCGCGGTCAGCGCCGATAAAATAAAGTTTCATATGATCACCTCTTTGCGGCGAACCTGAAATATGATTTCAGATGTACACACCGCTGCCTGTTCTTAATTTAATTATACCGTAATTGCACTCATTTATCTTTTTATCCGAAAGTATGATACGCTGAGCGCAGAGAGGTTTTGCTTTATGAATACTGATATTTGCCGGGAAATACTCCACCGCGAAAACCTGACCTGTGTCATTGCGGATGAAAATGAAATTGTCCTGAAAAGCGACAGGAAGGCAATTCTTCCGATGCTCGACATCCTGGATCTTTACCGTAACCATAACTGCCGTCCGCTGTATCAGGCAGACAAAATCATCGGCATGGCAGCGGTTATCATTGCGGCCGAATGCGGCATCCGGGAGATCTATGCCGATGTCATCAGTGAAAAGGCCTTCGCCATTGCCGGACGGAAAGGGATCCGTGTCACTTATGACAAAAAAGTGGAAATGATCCTCAACCAGGCAAAAACCGCGGAAGGCCCCTTCGAGGCAGCCCTGCACGGGGTTGATGAGAATGACTTCGGGCAGGTGATGACGGTAATTTACGCGGTGCTTGACCGGATCGGCATCAAATACAGACCATGACAGTGCGCACCCGGGACCTATTTACCGCAGAACTGCGCTTCGTTTTATCCCGGTAACCGTATGGCTGATCGGCGTCCATGAGACATTTGTGAATAACGCCGCACAGGCCACCGGCAGATAGGTTGCCATGAACAGCGGGAACGTAAATACATACAGCAGTTTCCGGAAGGCATTGGTATCGATCCGCTTCCACTCTGTGACTGTTGTCAGCAGCCCCATGCCGAAGAAACAGGCATAACCCCGCAGGATTCCGTTCATCATACTCATGACGGCAGCGGCCATTCCGCTGCCTTTCATAACCGCACATATGAGCATCATCACCTGCAGCAGCAGTGAAACCATGGCCAATACATATGCGCCGCCCAGTGTCCACAGATAATCAAAGCAGGCAAAACTGCCCTTTCCCATGCCTTTCAGCAGGGATATCGAGCGGCTCCCGAGAACCTGCAGGATCCCTTTCGACCAGCGCAGTCTCTGCCGGAGCGACTGCCGCAGTTCCACCGGCTGTTCATCATACAGGACAGCTTCTTCACAGTAACGGATTGTTTCACCGGCCGCAATCTGGTCCGCATTGAATTCCAGATCCTCAGTCAGGGCATGATAATGCCATTCCGCCAGGACATCCCGCCTGAACATGAAACCCGTACCGGAAACCGCGCAGCTCAAGCCAAGCAGGTCCCGGGCCCGGTTCAGATAGCGGCATTCCCGCATGAACCAGAGGGACGATCCGGCAGAAAGCCAGTTCGTATCATAATTCTTGCTGGCCCGGTACCCGGTCACAATCCTGGCCCCCTGGCAAAGAACCCGGTTCATCTGTTCCAGATAATCATGCCGGACAAGATTATCAGCATCAAAGATCAGAAATGCCTCATGGCAGCTGCCGTAGTCCCGCCGGATATTCTGAAACAGTTCTTCCAGGGCATAACCCTTTCCGACAAGTCTGGTATTATACCGGCGGTATACAGCCGCACCCTTCGCAGCGGCTGCTTCAGCCGTATGATCCGTACAGTTGTCGGCCATGACAAAAACCCGGTAAGCATCCTGCGGATATGACTGCGCCGCCAGGCAATCCAGCAGATCTCCGATGACCGCTTCCTCATTGCGCGCACAGATCAGCACCGCAATCCGGTGCATATGAACAGCTTTTTCTGTTTTCCGCTTCCGTGCCAGCAGAGAAACAAGCACATAGAATACCTGATAGGCAAACAGGGTCACAAAGAATATGTTGACAATCCTGAGCATCATTTCCAGCATAAAGTGACCTCCCATACCTTTATGCTAGCCGGGGCTGTGCTTAAGAAAAAAGCAGAGAACCCCTTAAGAAATCATTAATTCCATTAACATTTCAGGCGATGCAGGAAATACCCGGAGAATTTGCTACAATGAAATCAATGGAGGTTTACAGATATGAATAATCTCATCCAGACCAGGGTAACTGGTGTAAAAATTTACCGGAACGGCGCGGAAACCATCCGCCGCGGGCAGGCTGAACTGAAGGCCGGTATCAATCATCTGAAGATTGCCGGCATGACCCAGGGGACAGACACTGAGACCGTACGGCTGTTCTTCCCGGCCGGCGTCACCATGTCCGATATCCGTTTCCTCAATACGCTCAACTATAACCCGGACGAAAAGGAATCCGACCGGATCCGGGCCGAAATCAACACGCTGAAACAGCAGATCGAAGTGAAAGAACTGCAGATATCCCTCTGGAAGGAAAACGGCAGTTTCGCCTCCCGGCAGGAACAGAATCTGCAGGATATCGAGTCGTATATCAGCAAATTGCCGGAGCGTCTGGGGGCTATCCATCAGGAAATCGCTGCCCTGCAGAAGGATATTGCCCGGCTGGAAAAGAAACTCAATGATACGGTAAGGACCGAGTCCTGCCCGGTCATCTCGGTGGAAGTCGAAACTCCGGCCGATGCGGTGTGCGACTTTGAAATCCGCAGTCATGAGGACAATGCCCTGTGGCAGCCGGTCTATGAAATCCATACTGATGCTGAAGGCCCGCTGACTATGCGTGTGCGGGCCCGGATCCTGCAGAATACCGGCGAGGAATGGGATAAGGTCAATGTGTCCCTGCTGACCGGCAATCCGGCTTCCGGCGGGGTTATGCCGGTCATCAGGCCCGTCTATCTCAGCATCCGCACTTCCGAAACGGTAACCCGGGCCAAAGGCAATATGATGATGGGCAGGATGGCCATGGCAGCGGCGCCGATGATGGCGGATGAAGACATGGCAATGGCTGACACCATGCAGATGAATCGTCTGGAAACAGAAGAAGCGGAAGTCAGCACCGAGGAAACCATGACCGAATACATCCTCCCCGGCACAAAGACCATCCCGTCTGATTCCGAAGGCACCATGGCCGATCTGCAGCAGTTTGACCTGCCGGCCGACTATGTCATTTCCGCTGTGCCGAAGATGGATGTCAAAGCCTGGCTGAAAGCTACGGTGAAGACCGTCGACCTGCCGGCCATGGTCCGCGGGAATGCGGCTGTCTACCTGAACGGCATCTTTGCCGGCAACGCCCTCATCAATCAGGATATGACCAAGGAAACCTTCGATATCCCGCTTGGTCAGGAAGAAGCCGTGCAGCTGCGCCGGACAGAGAAGCTGAAGAAAACATCTGAAGCCATGCTGAAGAACCAGCGGACTACGGAATATGCCTATGAACTGATGATCACCAATTCCAAGGCCAAAGAAATCACTGTCACGGTTCAGGACCGGCTGCCGGTTTCCCGGGACAAGACCATTGTCGTCGAGCCGGTGAAGACCGACAAGGCGGAACAGGATGCCGATACCGGCCTGCTGACCTGGAAGATCACACTCGCCCCGAAGGAAACAAAGACGCTGAACCTGGCCTACCGGGTCAGCTGGCCGAAGGACAAGAAGATCCAGGAAACTTCCGGCAGTTCAAACCGCTTCTGTCCGAACTGCGGCGCCCGGGTCTATGATCTGAAGTACTGTCCGGAATGCGGCACCCAGGTTGATTTCTGATCAGAAAAAAAAAAGCATCGAAGCAGACGTTTCGATGCTTTTATATTTTCCGTGTAAACCGGCAGCCGGTCTTTTCCGCCAGCTCATTGAAGAAGAACGTGATCTCATCAATGTCCGCCGGCGGCGAAACCAGATAATTGCCCCGGGCATACAGCCGGAGATGTTCGCCTTCGGCGTATTCCCCCTGCAGCTCCAGTTCATAGCCGCTGCCGTCATTTTCCGCCTGCCAGCCGTTCAGGGAAGTCACCCCGATATCATCCAGCAAAAGCCGCAGCGCCGCCATGTCTTTCTCCCCGGCCGCAAAGCTGAGCTCATGGGCCGCACTGCCGTCCGCTGCCGCAAAAGCCAGATGACACGCCTGTTCCGCGAGGTTCATCGAGCAGGAATACCAGCCGGGATGACAGTACAGATGCTTGTCATCACTTTCGTCATAGGCAACTGACTGCCGGTACAGCATGACAAAGGAAACCAGCCGGACAGCCGTAATGGGTACGAGTTTCTGTTTTATCTCTCTGTATGTCATAACAGGATCATATCACAGAAGCAAAGAAAAACCCCGCAGCATCTGCCGCGGGGTCAGTTCTTTACAAAGCTCAGAGCTTCGGACCGGCTTCAACCAGTGCCTTGCCCTTTTCGTTTGTCTCGTATTTGTGGAAGTTCTTGATGAATCTGCCGGCCAGATCCTTTGCCTTTTCTTCCCATTCCGCCGGATCTGCATAGGTGTCACGCGGATCCAGAATGCCGCTGTCAACACCCGGCAGTTCAGTCGGGACTTCGAAATCAAAGTAAGGAATCTTCTTGGTCGGAGCCTTGAGGACTTCACCGTTCAGGATAGCGTCGATAATGCCGCGGGTATCCTTGATGGAGATACGCTTGCCTGTGCCGTTCCAGCCGGTGTTGACCAGATAGGCCTTGGCGCCGTTCTGTTCCATTCTCTTGACCAGTTCTTCACCGTACTTCGTCGGATGCAGTTCCAGGAAGGCCTGGCCGAAGCATGCGCTGAAGGTCGGGGTCGGTTCTGTGATGCCGCGTTCCGTACCGGCCAGCTTGGCTGTGAAGCCGGACAGGAAGTAGTACTGTGTCTGTTCCGGTGTCAGGATGGATACCGGCGGCAGGACACCGAAGGCATCCGCGGACAGGAAGATGACATTGTCAGCTGCCGGGCCGGAAGATGTCGGGCGGATTCTCTGAACGATCTTTTCGATATGGTCAATCGGGTAGGAAACACGGGTGTTCTCGGTTACGCTCTTGGCAGCGAAATCGATCTTGCCGGCCTTATCTACAGTAACGTTCTCAAGAAGAGCAGCTC
>JAEEHG010000002.1 GCA_016280695.1 Solobacterium sp.
CGAAACCGATGAAATCCATATCCATGAAATGGGTGATGTTATGCAGGAAGTCGCCGTCGAAGGCAGCTTCTTTGCCGGTCATGTTTGCTCCGGCAGTGGTGCCCTGGTGGGCAGCGTTGGCCCAGAGGCCGATGATCATGGTGTTGCGGCTCTGCAGTTCATGGCCCTCGCAGCAGTCACCGGCTGCGTAAACGCCCGGCCAGGATGTTGCCATGGCATCATCCACGACAATGCCGCGGTTGACCTTGATTTCCTGCGGGTCAACAATCTTTGTGTTTGCCCGGGTGCCGATGCAGAGTACGACCAGGTCAGCCTCAACAACACTGCCGTCCGACATGGTGCAGTGGTAGCCGGCCGCGGTTTTCTCAGCTTTCTGCAGGCCTTTGCCAAGGGCCAGTTCAACGCCTTTGGCACTGATCCGGCGCTCGATTTCGGCCGCCACATCCGGATAGGAAGCCAGCGGGAAAATGGCCGGGGCGAGATCGGCGAGAACGGTATGGATCCCCTGGCTGTTCAGCAGTTCCACAACCTTGATGCCGACCATGGAAGCACCGACAACCAGGGCAGAGTGATGCGGCCTGTCCGCCAGTTCCTGCTTGAGCTTTACGGCATCGTCCACGGTGCGCATGTAAAAGGCATCTGCCGGGTCCAGACCCTCAAAGGCCGGGGCAAAGGCAGAGGCGCCGGAGGCGATCAGCAGCCGGTCATAGCCGATTGCTTCGCCGTCTTCCAGAATGATTTCCTGCCTGGCCGCGTGCACTTCCTTAACTCTTGTGCCGGTGCGGATATCCAACTTGAATTCTTCCTCGATCTGCTTCAGGGAACCAAACGGGAACAGGGATTCAAAGGGAATCTTCCCGGCGGCGTAATACGTTGTAAGCATGGGGTTGTACGGGGCATAATCGTGCTCGCTGAATACGGTGATCTGTCCTTCCGGGTCATTCTCCCGGATGGTCCTGGCCGCGTAATAGCCGGCACAACCGAACCCGATAATTGCGTAATGCACAAAAACCACCTCCTTTATGAACATTGTTATTTAAATTATAGCGTACGGGAAAGATCACGGTACAGATACATCCATGTTTTTTGCATATAAACAGGTGCGCTTTGCCAAAGCTGCAATATCAGGGCGAATAACCGCGTGTTACAATTTACTCATATTCCGGCAGACAGGAGGTGGCTTCATGAAAATTGTTCTTCAGCATCTGACCAAGATCTATCCGAACCGCAATAAAAAAGTGGGCGGGGAAGTAGTCGCGGTCAATGATTTTGATTTTGAAATACCGGACGGCAAGCTGATCGGGCTCCTGGGTCCTTCCGGCTGCGGCAAGTCCACGACACTGAACATGATCTGCGGTCTGGAAAAGCCTACCCGGGGGAGGATTTTCTTCGGGGATGATGACGTGACTGAACTGCCGCCGGAAAACCGCGGTGTCGGGATGGTCTTCCAGAGTTATGCCCTGTATCCGCACCTGACGGTCCGGCAGAACATCACATTCCCGCTGGAGAATCTGAAAGGGGCAGAGAAGCTGACGAAAGCCCAGATGAACGAGAAGGCCCTGGAGGCCGCCCGGCTGGTGCAGATCGACCAGCTGATGGACCGCAGGCCAAGTGAACTTTCCGGGGGCCAGCAGCAGCGGGTAGCCATTGCCCGGGCCCTGGTCAACCGGCCGCGGGTGCTCCTGCTGGATGAACCGCTGTCCAACCTGGATGCCCGGCTGCGCCTGCAGACCCGTGAGGAAATCCGCCGGATCCAGACGGAGACCGGCATTACAACCATCTTCGTAACCCATGACCAGGAAGAGGCCATGAGCATATCCGACCAGATTGTCGTCATGTCTGCCGGGGTTCTGCAGCAGATGGGGCCGCCGCAGGAAGTCTATGATGACCCGGTCAACCTGTTTACCGCCAGGTTCCTCGGCACCCCGGCTATCAATGTCTTCCAGGGCACGGTGCGCAATGAGCAGCTCTATATCGGTGAGGCGGCCGTGCTGGCAGTGCCGGGGACAGCCGATCAGGAGGTGTTTGCCGGCATCCGGCCGGAAGGCTTTGTGATCAGTGATGACGGCCCGTTTGTGCCGGAACTGATCCGGGTGGAGGTCATGGGCAGGGATACCAGCGTGGTCTGCAGCCATCCGGCCTGCACGACGCAGACAATCCGCGCCATTGTCCCGTCAGACAGTGTCAGCCATGACGCAGAGATCATCCGGTTTGCCCTCAAGCCGGCAAAAGTGCACCTGTTTGCGAAAGATACCGGACTACGCATCCGGACCGGGGGAAAGCAGGATGGATAGAGAAGAACGCAAAGCCTGGTTGTACCTTCTGCCGGCAATGATCTTCCTCGGCATCTTCATGGTCTATCCGCTGTTCGATGTCATGGTCTATTCCGTGGAGGAAGGCTACAATTCCGCTTCCCAGACCTTCCGCGGCGTCGGTCTGTACAACTATGCCTATGTCCTGCGTGATCCTTACTTCCTGCAGGCACTGAAGAATACATTTATCCTGGTGATCATCACGGTGCCGGTTTCCACCGGGATCGCGCTGCTGATTTCCGTGGGGCTCAACTCGATTACCCGGCTGAAGGAACTGTTCCAGACGATATTCTTCCTGCCGTATGTCACCAATACGCTGGCTGTCGGCCTGGTGTTCATGATCCTGTTCAAGAAAACGCCGTATTCAGACGGCTTTGTGAACCTGATTATTCACTTCTTTGGCGGCAGCACCGTTGACTTCATCGAAGGACCGTACTGGGCCAAGATGTTTGTCATGTGCTTCTATACCGTCTGGGTTGTCCTGCCGTTCAAGATCCTGATCCTGACCAGCGCGCTGGCCTCGGTGGATCCCGACCTGTACAAGGCAGCCCGGGTGGACGGGGCCTCAAAGGGCCGGATTTTCCGGAAGATCACCCTGCCGATGATTTCCCCGATGATTTTCTATCTGGTCATCACCGGGTTCATCGGGGCCTTCAAGGCATACGCTGATGAGGTGGCGATCTTCGGCACCAACCTGAATGCGGCCGGGATGAACACGATTGTCGGCTTCGTCTATGACATGCTGTACGGTGACAGCGGCGGATATCCGTCCTATGCGGCGGCGGCAGCCCTGATCCTGTTTGTCATTGTGCTGACCATCACCGTTATCAACCTGCTGGTCCGGCGGAAGAATTCCGTCATTTCGTGAGGTGAACCATGACACAGTTTGAATTGATCGGAAAAAAGAGCAGGACAGGGGAAACCGTCCGGAAAACCGCCACGTATGTCCTGCTGAGCATCTGGGCACTGATCGTGCTGTTTCCGTTTTACTGGATGGTGCTGACCTCCCTGAAGAGCTACAGCGCGTACAATTCGGAATATGTGCCGAAACTGTACACGACCGCGCCGACCCTGCAGAACTACACGGATGCCTTCACCGCTGTGCCGCTGGCCCGCTATTTCGGCAATACGCTGATCTTTACGCTGGTGACGACCGCGGTCATGCTGGTGGTTACGGTACTGGCTGCCTATGCCTTTGCCCGCCTGCGGTTCCGCGGCCGGAACCTGCTGTTCACGCTGTTCCTGGCCCTGATGATGATCCCGAACGAACTGGTGATCATCACCAACTTTGTGACGATTACGGACTGGAATATGCGCAATACATTTGCCGGCCTGATCCTGCCCAGTGTCACCTCTGTCTTCTATATTTATCTGCTTAAGGAGAGCTTCGAGCAGGTGCCCGAGGAACTCTACAAAGCCGCCAAGGTGGACGGGACATCGGACCTGAAGTATCTGACCAAAGTCATGATCCCGATCTGCCAGCCGACCATTGTCACCATCGTGATCCTGAAGGTGATCGAGTGCTGGAATTCCTATGTATGGCCCCGGCTGATCACGGATGACGCGGCCTATTTCCTGGTGTCCAACGGCATCCAGGAAATCCGGGAGAACGGCTTTGGCCGGGAGAACATACCGGCAATGATGGCTGCGGTTGTTGTTATTTCCATACCGCTGATCATTCTCTTTCTGATATTCCACAAGAAAATCATGGCCGCTGTATCCAGAGGGGGGACCAAGGGAGCATGAGAAGGAAAATTGCTGCAGCGCTGCTGTGCCTCTGCCTGACGGCGCTGTGCGGGTGCCACGGGTCACGGGGGATGGGTGCCTTTGTCATTCCGGAGGAATTCGATGAAACAAAGACCTATGAACTCACATTCTGGGCCAAAAATGATACCAACAAACGGCAGACGGCCGTCTATGAGCAGGCCATCGCGGACTTTGAAGAGCTCTATCCGAATATCAAGGTAAACATGCGGCTCTATACCGACTACGGCCGGATTTACAACGATGTCATCACCAACATTTCCACCGGCACAACCCCGGACATATGCATTACCTACCCGGACCACATCGCCACCTACATGACCGGCACGAATGTCGTCGTGCCGCTGGATGAACTGTTCGCGGATGAAAAATACGGCCTGGGCGGGAGTGAACTGAAGTATGACGGGCCGCGTCAGGATGAGATCATCCCGCAGTTCCTGGATGAGTGCGCCATCGGCGGCATCCATTACGCGCTGCCGTACATGCGCTCCACGGAGGCACTGTACATCAACCGGGATTATGTGGAAGCCCTGGGCTATGAAGTGCCTGACGTGGTGACCTGGGACTTCATGTTCGAGGTGGCCGAGGCAGCCATGGCAAAAGATGCGGACGGGGTGTTCCTGATCAATGGCCAGAAGATCATGATCCCGGTGATCTACAAGTCCACCGACAACATGATGATCCAGATGCTGCGGCAGAAAAATGCCGGTTATTCCGACGCGGACGGGAACATTGCCATCTTCAACGACACGACCAGGGAACTGCTGGAAACCGTGGCTGTCCATGCCAAATCAGGCGCGTTCTCAACGTTCAAGATCTCCAGTTATCCGGCCAACTTCCTGAATGCCGGCCAGTGCATCTTCGCGATTGATTCCACCGCCGGGGCGACCTGGATGGGATCCAAGGCCCCGCTGGCCGATATCCCGGCTGACCAGTTCGTTGATTTTGAGACAGCCGTGCGCATGGTGCCGCAGTTTGACCCGGAACATCCGCAGATGATCTCCCAGGGACCTTCCGTGTGTATTTTCAACAAGCCGGACAGCCAGCGGGTCCTGGCAGCCTGGCTGTTTGCCCAGTATCTGCTGACCAATGACGTGCAGATCGGATATGCGGAAACAGAGGGATATGTACCGGTGACATCCAAGGCAAGAAATACCGATACGTACCAGGCCTATCTGGAAGAAGCAGGCACCGATGGGAATCTGCACTATGACATCAAGATCCAGGCTTCCCGGATTCTTCTTGACAACGTGCAGTATACCTTTACCACCCCGGTGTTCAACGGTTCCGCGTCCCTGCGGGATGCGGCCGGCCAGCTGATTGAAAAGGTCACAAAATCCGTCCGGCGGAAGGAAACCATTGATGACGCATACATGGAGAAACTGTTTGCGGACGTGACAGCCCTGTACCGCCTGGATCAGAAACAGGGTGGTGCCGCGTATACGGAAGACAGTCTCGGCCCGCTGCCGGCTGCCTCAAAGGCACTGCTGGCGGGGCTGTGCGGTGTCTGGGTTCTGATCCTCGGCTATCTGGCATGGGATTACAGACGCAGGAGTTCTTAAGAAACAGGTCAAAAAAGTATGCGGAAATCCGCACTTGAAGTATAATAACTACGTTGTTCGGATGGATTCCGCAACAGGGGGAAAAAGAAAAATGAAAAAGTTTCTGACAGCAGCAGCGGCAATGATGATACTCGCCGGCTGCTCAAACGCTCCTAAGCCGACACCGACACCGGAACCGGAACAGGATTACGCTGCCAAGTCGGAGGGAGTCATGACATTTGCCGAGTATGATGCCGCTGAACTTGATACAAAGGTAACCATCGAGGCTTATGTCCAGGGTCATCAGTCCTGGTGGAATGACAAGGTTACTGTCTACGCACAGGATCCGGACGGTGCCTATTTCCTGTATGAACTGCCGTGTTCCGAAGAGGATGCCGCGAAGCTGGTGGAAGGTCAGAAGATCAAGGTTACCGGCTATAAGAGTGAGTGGGCCGGCGAAGTTGAAATCACCTTCGACGAAGGTGATATGACCGCGCTGGAGATCGAAGACGGCAACTGGATTGCTGAAGCAGTCAATGCGGATGAATTCTGGGGCTCGCCGGATCTGATCACCCTGCAGAACCGCAAGGTCTACTTCACAGGGGTCACCGTGGAAGACTACACAACTGATGAAGACGGCGCAACCGGTGCTGCCTTTGCCTACAAGAACCCGACAGACAAGACAGATGATCTGTATGTCCAGCTGACAAAGGGTGATACAACTTACGAATTCTGCGTTGAATACTATCTCTGCAACGAAGAAACTGATGTATACAAGGCAGTGGAAGCCCTGAACATCGGCGATGTCGTTGACGTGGAAGGATTCCTGTACTGGTACAACGGACCGAACCTGCACATCACTGCAGTCGGCGCTGCTGAGTAAGTTCCGCGAAGCGAAGATCACAATGATCTTCGCTTTTTTGTTTTTCAGGATATGTTAAACTGATTCTGTTAGGAGGTCCGGTTATGGATAAAGATGAACTGATTCTTTTAGTGGAAGACCTGGTCACTGTACCGCACTGCTGCACTGAACTGAAGGAAGCCGGGCAGAAGTGGATCGCCTCAGTCGGCACCCCGGATGAAAAGGCGGCTGCCGAAAGCCTGATTGCGGAAATCGAGGAAGATATTGTACCGATCGATGACCTGGTGACGTTTGCCGAGTCTGAGAGTGCCCTGCGGGCCTTCGGGGAAGAGCGGGCAACGGAATTCCGCCTGCACGCCTATGAACTCAAGGCATCCGGCGCGAAATACTGTGACTGCGCGGCCTGCACCAAGGCCCTGCATGTGCTGGAGCAGAAGGAAGCGCTGCTGAAGGCTGAACCGGATGAGCAGGCTTGAGGTCTGCGTTCTGACGCCGTTTACGGAACGTCAGAAGGAACTTCTGAAAACTGTGGGCGGGGAAGCCTGCAGCTTTCATTTTGGCCCCGATACGGAAATGCTGAAGGCGGCTGATGTCATCATCGGCAACCCGGATCCGGCTATGCTGAAAGAGGCAGCTCACCTGCAGTGGCTGCAGCTGACCAGCGCCGGGGCTGATCCGTATGTCAAACCGGGCGTCCTGCCGGAGCAGACAAGACTGACAAACGCGTCCGGTGCCTATGGCGTTTCGGTCAGTGACCATATGATGGCGATGACTTATGCGCTGCTGCGGAATTTCAATTACTACAGCCGCCGGCAGAAGGAACACCGCTGGCAGCCGGGCGGCGCGGTCCGCAGCATAGAAGAGTGCACGGTGCTGGTGATGGGCCTGGGTGATATCGGCAGCCGGTATGCCCGGCAGATGAAAGCCCTTGGCGCGAAAGTGCTGGGTATCCGCCGCACCCTGCGTGAACTGCCGCCGTACATTGACGCCCAGTATACGCTTGATGACCTGGCGGATATCGTCGGCCAGGCGGACATCATTGCCAATGTCCTGCCCGGCGGACCGGCAACCGAACATGTGATCAGCCGGGAAATCATTGCCCGGATGAAGCCGGATGCGGTACTGATCAATGCTGGCCGGGGGAATGCGATAGACCCGGCTGCGCTCAAGGAAGCACTGAAGGAAGGGCGGATCGGCGGAGCCGGTCTGGATGTGACGGAACCGGAGCCGCTGCCGGCGGATGATGAACTCTGGGACTACGATAATGTCATCATTACCCCGCATGTGGCCGGGCAGTTTTACCTTGCCTCCACACTGGAGCGGATCACGCAGATCGCCGCCGCAAACCTCGCTGCCTTTACGGCCGGGGAACCCCTGACCCACGTCGTGAATAAAGTTCACGGATACTGAAAAAAATCCGTCACAACAGCATATCACTCATGTATAATCTTTCTGTATTGGAGGAATAGGAAATGGAAAACAATAAACGTCCGGAAAGCATGGAAAGAATTACGACGCCGGAACTGGCCCAGGCATTCATTGATGAGCAGGTTGCGGCACTGAAAGCCCAGGTCGGTGACGGCAAGGTACTGCTGGCGCTGTCCGGCGGCGTGGATTCATCGGTTACCGCGGCTCTGCTGATCAAGGCGATCGGTGAAAACCTGGTGGCAGTGCATGTCAACCACGGCCTGCTCAGAAAAGGCGAGCCGGAACAGGTCATTGATGTCTTCCGCAACCAGCTGAAAGCAACCCTGATCTATGTGGATGCGGTTGACCGTTTCCTGGATAAACTGGCCGGTGTCGCTGACCCGGAACAGAAGCGCAAGATCATCGGCGCCGAATTCATCAAGGTGTTTGAGGAAGAAGCCCGCAAGCTGGACGGTATCCATTTCCTGGCCCAGGGCACGATTTACCCGGATATCCTGGAAAGCGGCCCGGTCAAGTCACACCACAACGTCGGCGGTCTGCCGGCTGAGATGAACATGGAACTGGTGGAACCGGTCAAGTTCCTGTATAAGGATGAAGTCCGCATGGTCGGCAAGCAGCTCGGCCTGCCTGACAGCATGGTCTTCCGGCAGCCGTTCCCGGGCCCGGGCCTGGGTGTGCGCTGTGTCGGTGCCATCACCCGTGACCGCCTGGAGGCTGTCCGTGAATCAGATGCCATCCTGCGGGAAGAGTTCGCCAAGAACGGCCTGGAAGGCAAGGTATGGCAGTACTTCACAGTTGTGCCGGATTTCAAGTCCACCGGTATTACCGACGGACAGCGGACCTTTGACTGGCCGGTCATCATCAGGGCCGTCAACACCCGTGACGCGGTTACGGCGACAGTCGAAAATGTCCCGTTCGAACTGCTGGAGCACATCACTGACCGGATTACGCATGAAGTCAAGGGTGTCAACCGGGTCCTGTATGACCTGACCCCGAAACCGAGCGCGACAATCGAGTACGAATAAAAATCTGTCCTGCCGGACCCGGATGATTCTGAACTATGGTAACTGAATTATCCTGGGTACCGATGGGATATAACCGGCTGATGGATTAATGAATGAGGCCTTGCAAGAATCATGTGAGGCCTTTTTTCTGTTCACAGGCTGCCGGAAATAACGAAAGTATTGGAAACAGGGCAGGGCTATTGTAGAGTTACATTGAACCGCTGGAGCTTATATGCTTGTAAAGGAGGAGAGGTTTCATATGCAATACACAAAAGAAGTTGAAGAAATGATGTGTGTCGCGAAAGGGCCGGACCACGGCCCGGCCCCGATCCCCGAAGAGGGAAAGTGGGTCCAGGCAAAAGAGATCAAGGACATTTCCGGCTACACCCACGGAATCGGCTGGTGCGCTCCGCAGCAGGGAGCCTGCAAGCTGAGTCTGAACGTCAAGGACGGCGTGATTCAGGAGGCACTGGTCGAGACGATCGGCTGTTCCGGAATGACGCATTCCGCAGCCATGGCAAGTGAGATCCTGCCCGGCAAGACCATTCTGGAAGCACTGAACACCGACCTGGTGTGCGACGCGATCAATACCGCCATGCGTGAACTGTTCCTGCAGATTGTATACGGGCGGACCCAGTCCGCTTTCTCTGAGGACGGGCTGCGTATCGGTGCCGGTCTGGAAGATCTCGGCAAGGGACTCAGATCCATGGTCGGCACAATGTATGGCACTGCCGCAAAGGGAACCAGGTATCTGGAGATGACGGAAGGCTATGTTGTAAAGATGGCGCTTGATAAGGACGACCAGGTCTGCGGGTATCAGTTCCTCAGCCTCGGCAAGATGATGGATGCGATCAAGGACGGCATGGCACCGAACGAGGCTTATGAGAAGAATCTCGGCACATACGGCCGCTTTAAGGCGGAAGACGGAGCGGTCAAATGGATCGATCCGCGGAAAGAATAAGAGGAGGTGCAGCAATGGCTTTGTTTGAAAATTATGAAGGACGCATGCCCCAGCTGCAGCCCGTTCTTGACAAATACGGCTTCAAAAGCTTCGAGGATGTGAAGGCATTTACCAACAGCAGGGGTGTTGATGCGTACAGTATCGTTGAGAGCACCCAGCCGATCTGTTTCGAAAACGTCAAGTGGGCGTATGAACTCGGCGCCGCGATTGCCATGAAGGAAGGCGCTGTAAAGGCCGCTGACGCCGCCAGATGGATTGGTGTCGGACTGCAGGCATTCTGTATCCCCGGATCTGTCGCTGATCAGCGTCAGGTCGGTATCGGCCACGGCAATCTCGGCGCGATGCTGCTCGATGAAGAGACCGAATGCTTCGCTTTCCTGGCGGGGCACGAGTCCTTTGCGGCTGCAGAAGGCGCAATCAAGATTGCCCTGAATGCGAATAAGGTCCGTCAGAAACCCCTCCGCGTCATCCTGAACGGTCTGGGAAAAGATGCGGCGATGATCATCAGCCGCATTAACGGTTTCACCTATGTTCAGACCAAATATGATTATCTTTCCGCTGACGTCAGGGAAGATCACGCGCTGACGGTCGTGAACAGGACCGCCTATTCCAATGGCGACCGCGCAAAAGTCAACTGCTATGGCGCTGACGATGTCCGGGAAGGTGTCGCGATCATGTGGCATGAAGGCGCGGACGTTTCCATTACCGGAAATTCCACCAATCCGACCCGTTTCCAGCACCCGGTTGCAGGTACCTATAAGAAAGAGCGCTGGGAAGCCGGCAAGAAGTACTTCTCTGTCGCTTCCGGCGGCGGCACGGGCCGCACCCTGCATCCTGACAACATGGCTGCCGGCCCTGCTTCCTACGGGATGACGGACACGCTTGGCCGTATGCATTCCGACGCGCAGTTCGCCGGTTCCTCCTCTGTCCCGGCACACGTTGAGATGATGGGTTTCCTTGGCGCCGGCAACAACCCGATGGTCGGTATGACGGTCGCGGTTGCAGTCGCTGTCCAGGAGGCAATGTCCAGATAAACAGACAGGATCCGGATGGATACCGGTCTGCGCCCATCCGGGACAGATATTGGGAAGATACAAAAAGGGACTTCACACGGGGTCCCTTTTTCCCTGCCGCCGGCAGAGAACAGGAAACCGCATATTGAAACACCTGCTGATGCCGTTATCTGCAGTGCCATTCCGGCTTTTATCTATTGCAGATACTGTAAAGGTGAATGATGATATGATGATAAAAAAGAGAAACACCTGACACGATAAAAACAGGAGAAGGAGAAGAAGTATGCTGTCGCTTCCATATGGTGAGAAAAGACTGGAATTTGAAATCCCGGAAGGCCATCCGGTGACTGTCCTGCAGGGTAAACTGGAGTCTTATGTGCCGCCTCTGGCGGAAGAGGAACTGGTGCTGGCGGCCATGAATGCCCCGGTCGGCAGTGAAAAACTGTCCGAACTGGCAAAGGGCAAACGGAACGTCGTGCTGATCTGCAGCGATCATACCCGGCCTGTTCCCAGCCGGTTGATCGTCCCGCATATGCTGAAGGAGATCCGGGAAGGGGCACCCGATGCGGATATTACCATCCTGATCGCGACCGGCTGTCACCGCCTGACCACAACAGCAGAGCTGGAAGCCAAATTCGGACCGGATATTTACCGGAATGAGAAGATCGTGATCCATGACTGTGAAGACGAGGAGAACCTGGTCAGGATCGGGACACTTCCTTCCGGCGGCGACCTGATCATCAACAGGCTCGTCGTGGAAGCTGACCTTGTCTGCGCGGAAGGGTTTATCGAACCGCATTTCTTCGCGGGATTCTCCGGCGGCCGGAAGAGCATCCTGCCCGGTGTGGCATCACGAGTGTGTGTCCATTACAATCACAATGCGGAGTTTATTGATGATCCGCACGCCCGGATGGGGATTCTGGACGGCAACCCGATCCACCGGGATATGATCTTTGCGGCGCGGGAAGCGAAGCTCGCTTATATCGTCAATGTTGTCCTGAACGCGGACAAGAAGGTCGTTGCGGCATATGCAGGCGATGCGGACGCAGCCCATCTTGCCGGGTGTGAGTTTGTCAAAGACCAGATGGGCTGCCGGGCGGTACCGGGTGATATCGTGATCACGACCAATAACGGTTATCCGCTGGACCAGAATGTGTACCAGATGGTAAAAGGCATGTGCACGGCGGAAGCCACCTGTGCCGAGGGCAGCGTCATCATCGCGGCCGGGGAATGCCGGGACGGGATCGGCGGTGACGGCTTCTATAAGACATTTAAAGAATGCACGGATATCAGCGCGCTGCTGAAGGAATTCCGGGCGACGCCGAAAGAGGAAACAATTCTTGACCAGTGGCAGTCCCAGATCTTTGCGCGGATCCTGGAGAAGCATAAGGTCATCTTCGTCAGCGGGACAGATGATGACATTGTCAGGGATTTCCATATGATTCCTGCCCACAGCATGCCGGAGGCCCTGGCAATTGCCGAAGGCCTCATCGGTAAAAAAGACTATTCTGTCACTGTCCTGCCGGAAGGGATCTCGGTAATCCCGCTGGGTGAATAAAAGGGGAATACGGCATCAGCCCGCCTCTATATTCAAAATAATCGGAACATTCATCGGAAGACTTCGCAGAAGCGAAGTCTTTTGCTTTGCGGCATGTTTTTCCGGCTGAATGAAAAAAACAGGAAACCAGTCAATCAACCGGTTTCCTGCCAACAGTGAAATGATGGTAAAGCCATGAAAAACACGATGAAGAAAAGTCTTTATCCGGCTGCTTCCTCAGCGGCTGGTTCTTCCGTAAAGTCTTCCAGGCCGATGACCTTTGTGACAGGTACGGAGAAGGCAATGCCATGGCCTTCGCTTTCCAGCCCGGCAATGGCGTAGA
>JAEEHG010000224.1 GCA_016280695.1 Solobacterium sp.
CCTATATCCGCGGCCGGTCCTTCGAGGATGCGGTGCGGATCGCCTGCCTGTATACGGCGGAATGCATCCGTCTGACCATTGCAGAGCCGCATGATTACAGATCCGGGGTCTGTTTTGAGGAAGCCATCCCCTATCTTGTTGAACTGATGAAGCAGTAACCCGCAGACGGAGGAGTGCCCGCTTCCCCGGCTGTTCTTTTCCGGAAAGGAGGAAATCCATGACATACGCAGATGCCCACTGCCATCTCGGCTCGCGGCAGTTTGACCAGGACCGGGATGCGATGATCGGACGGATGCTGGCGGCAGATGTACGCAAGGCAATCATCATCTGCTGCAGTGATCATGACCTCGCCCGCGGCAGACAGATGCGGGAACGGTATCCGGATTTCCGGCTGGCCGTCAGTATTCACCCGCAGGACCTTGAAGAAGAGCATGACGATACCCGGCTCACCGCCCTGAAGCAGGCTGTGCTGGAAAGCCATGCCGACATGATCGGCGAAACCGGGCTGGATTACTATTCCCACCCGCATACCAGGGAATACCAGCAGCACTTCTTCAAAGCCCAGCTGGAAATGGCCGCGGAACTGCACCTTCCGGTTGACATCCACTGCCGCCGGGCCACGAAAGATACCATTGATATCCTGAAACAGTATCCGGTCACCGGCATCATACACAGTTACAGCGGTTCGGCTGAGACAGCCCGCGAGTTCGTGAAGATGGGCTACAGCATATCCTTCGGGGCCAGCGTGCTGTTTCCCGGCTCCCGGAAACCGGCCATGGTCATTGCCGGCATGCCGCTTGACCGGCTGCTGGTCGAGACCGATGCCCCGTTCCAGAGCCCGGTCATGAACCGCCGGCACGAACCTGCCGATATCATTGCCATATACGAAGCCATTGCCCGTATCCGCGGGATTCCCCTGGCGGAACTGGAAAGGATCACGGAGGAAAACTTCGACCGTGTATTCGAAAATTCATGAAATATAAAAACAGCCCGCAGGCTGTTTTTCAGTTCATCTGGTGATCAAGGATATTCATCACCACGGCCATGGCGGTCGGCAGGCTGTCGAGATCGATCCACTCTTCGCGGGTATGCGCGCCCTGACCGGTAATGGTGCCGATCGTGTTGCCGGGGATGCCCATAGACAGCGGGATATTCGCATCTGTAGAGGCGGCCCGGCACTTGACTTCGCCGTTCCAGCACTCCCTGATCCAGGTGACGTTCTGTTCGGTAAAGGCCTGCAGGGCAGCCATATCCATGGCTCCCATGCCCGGCCTGACCCCAAGCAGCTCACACTGTACGTCATACCCCTTTGCCTGCCAGGCCTGCAGGATTTCATCCAGATAACCCTTCATGGTCTGCAGGCAGCCGTCATTGTCAGAGCGGTATTCATAGAGCATCGCGCAGCGCTGGGCGATGGAATTGACCGTGGAACCGCCCTCAATCGTGCCGACATTATAGGTGGTATAACTTTCTGCCGGCGGTACGATGGCGTATAGTTCGCTGATGATGCGGGCCATGATTTCAATGGCGTTGTCGCGGCCGAAGTCACCGTACGAGTGCCCGCCCTGTGTCTTTACCGTAATCCGGTACCGGTGTGAACCGACCGGCGTATCCGTAACGCCGCCGATATATCCGTCAAAAGAGTAGAACCTGGCAATTTCATGACCGTGATCCCGGAAAATCTGTTTGGTCCCGTCCAGGTTTCCCAGGCCTTCCTCACAGGAATTGGCCACGATCATGAAGTTGTGCCGCAGCGCTTCCCGGTGCTGCAGGACATACCGCAGGCCGAACATCAGGGAAACCAGGCTGGCGGTATCATCCCCGATGCCGGGAGCCGCGAGAATACTGCCGGTGCGCGTCATGGGCAGCGGTTCCGTATCCGGGAATACGACATCCATGTGGGCCATGAATACCGTAAAAGGTTCGCCCGGCACGGTCTCCAGCCGGCAGATGACATTTTTCGCCTCATCGATATAGGCATCGGGGCAGCCGTTGTTGCGGAACCAGTTCAGGCAGTATTCCGCCCGCCGGTCTTCCTGATGGCTGGGGGCCGGGATCTTTCCCAGTTCCTGCAGTACGGCGATGGCTTCGGTCTGATGCTGTTCAATAAATTCCAGTATTTCTTTTTTCATCTCAGTGCTTCTTTCCGAACCGTTCCAGGAGTCTCGCCGTAGCGTCTTCCATGGTTACCGGTTCTTTCTTTGCCGGCCGCGGTTCAGCCGGTCTTTTATTGTCCGGTTTCCGGCCGCGGTTCTGGCGGCGGCTGCGGTTCTGCTGGATCATCGCTTCCCGTCTTTCAAGATCAGCCGGCGGCAGCAGGCTCAGCTGCACCTTTTCCTTGACCTCATCTATGCCGATGACATAGACCTGGACGATATCGCCGACCGCAACCACTTCGCTCGGATGGCTGATCCGGTTCATGCTCATGCGGGTAATGTGCACCAGGCCGTCCGCGTGCAGGCCGATATCGACGAAGGCGCCGAAGTCGACGACATTGCGGACTGTACCGGAGAGCTGGTCCCCGATATGCAGGTCCTTGATTTCCAGGACGTCACTCTTGAGCAGGGCCCCTTCAAACTGGTCACGGTAATCCCGCAGCGGCTGCCGGATGGCATCCTTGATATCCTGCAGGGTATAGGCATCAATGCCCAGGGCCGCGATCTTTTCATCGTTGAAGACCGCATCGGCAGTACCGAGCTGCGTAATGCCGCTGGCCTGCATGACCTGGCGGGCGGCCTCATAGCTTTCCGGGTGGATCGCTGTCGCGTCCAGCGGTTCCGTCCCGCCGACAATGCGCAGGAAGCCGGCACACTGGGTAAAGGCCTTCGGGCCGAGGTTCTTGACCTTGAGCAGCTGTTTCCGGTCCGTAAACCGGCCGTTTTCGTTCCGGTAGCTGACAATCTCCCGGGCGATGCCGGCATTCAGGCCGGAAATATGCGTCAGCAGCTCCGGCGAAGCGGTATTCAGGTCCGCCCCGACCCGGTTGACCACCTTCATGATGGCCTCATCCAGACGTTCACTCAGGGCTTTCTCCGGCAGGTCGTGCTGGTACTGGCCGACCCCGATGGACTTCGGATCAATCTTGATCAGTTCCGGCAGCGGATCCAGCAGTCTTCTGCCGATCGAGACCGCCGAGCGTTCCTCCACGGCCAGGTCCGGGAATTCCCTGCGGGCATCTTCCTGGGCAGACCACACGGAAGCCCCGGCTTCGGACACGATGGCATAGCTGATGTTCAGACCGTTGTCATGAATCAGTTCCGCCACGAGTTTTTCGCTTTCCCGGCTGGCTGTGCCGTTGCCGATGGCAATGATCTGGACACTGTACTTTGTGATCAGGCGCAGCAGTTTGCGCTTGGCCTCGGCCGCAGCCGCCTGTTCATCACCCCGGCAGCGGAACGGGAAGACCTTCTCCACGGCCAGCATCTTGCCGGTTTCATCCAGGACTGCCAGCTTGCAGCCATTGTAGAAACCCGGGTCAAAGCCCAGGACAACCCGGCCCTTCAGGGGCGGCTGGGACAGCAGCTTCTCCAGATTCATCGAGAAGACCTCGATGGAACTCTGGTGGGCCCGGTCGGAGAGATCCGAACGGATCTCGTTTTCAATACTTGGGAACAGCAGCCGCTCGCAGCCGTCAATGACCGCGGTTTCCAGCTGTTCTGCCGCAATGGTCCGGCTGCCCTTCTCGTATGCCGCAAAGGCCTGTTTCTGCAGGTATTCGTGATCGTATTCAAACGATACGGTTATGACCTTTTCCTTTTCCGCCCGGTCAATGGCCATGATGCGGTGATTGGCAATCGTACTGACCTTCTCGGCGCGGTCATAATACATCTCATAGACATGCTTTTCGTCTTCCGCGTCCTTCTTTTTCTTTGTCACCAGGACCCCGGTCTTCATGACCGTATCCTTGAAGTCCCACCGCAGCCGGGCATTGTCGCTGACATTCTCGGCAATGATGTCACGGGCTCCCTGCAGCGCCTCTTCCGGACCCGCTACGTTTTCATTGACATACCGGGCAGCTTCCGCCAGCACATCCCCGCCTTCCGGCAGCGCCAGCAGCCAGTCCGCCAGCGGCTGGAGGCCGTTCTTGATGGCGACGCCGGCCCGTGTCTTTTTCTTCTGCTTGTACGGCCGGTACAGGTCTTCCACCTCGGACAGTTTGGTACAGGCCATGATGGCACTGCGGATCTCATCCGTCAGCTTGCCCTGCTGTTCGATCAGGCCCAGCACGGATTCTTTCCGCTCGGCCAGATTCATTTCATACTTGTACTGCTTCTCTATAAACAGGATCTGTTCTTCATCGAGACCCCTGGTTGTGTCCTTGCGGTAACGGGCAATAAACGGGACTGTATTTCCTTCTTCCAGCAGTTTCAGCGTGTTCGTGACGGACTCGTCACTGACATTCAGCCTGACTGCGATTTCCTTCATAATCGATTCATTCATGTCGGTACTCCTTCTGTGTTTTCCTATCATACCATACCGGCCTGTGAAAAATGATGAAAAGACCACCGTACAGGGCTCCGCGGGCAAGTCTCTGATTGATGTTTGGGGTGACAGGAATTACAATAAATATAATTGAATAGGAGATCTTGTATGTTCAGAACAGAGAAAGAAGAATTGAATTCCGTTACGTATACTTATCATGTCTACGGACTTAACCAGAAGCGGATGCTCGATCACATCTATACCATCCTGGAGGATAATGACATCACCAGCCATGGCATCATTCTGACCGAGTCCTCCCCGGATGCCGAATGGTCCGGTTTCCCGATCGAGCTGCCGGAGCTCCCGCCGCGTGAAATCTTCACCGAGAAGTACGGTGACCATGTCTTTGCCGGCATTACCAGCATTATGGAATATCACGGCATGACAATCATGCTGTCATACAGGCCGAAGGATGAGACCATTTCCATCATCATCCCGAAGGAAACAGCCGCTTCGATTGACGAGATCGAAAAGAATGTCATCCCGGATGAAATCGATGACAATCCGACTGCCTGACGTTTTACAGACAAACAGATAACAATGCCCGCAGGTGAATTGCCTGCGGGCATTTATTATTTCTTCTTTTTCGCGGTAATCAGTTTTCTTTTCCGCAGAAACTGCAGGACATCATCATCCTGCCCGACGGCGAAGAACAGCGCGTGGCTCTTTTTGCCGGAACGGAACGACAGGATGCCGTTTTCATCATCATATGCCAGGTTTTCGGCATGGTCATAGCGGGTCAGCTGGCCCATGACGACAATGCCTTCTTCCGAAAGGCCGCTGCCGACAAACCAGTACATGCAGCCCATGATCATGAGCAGGACCGGCTGCACCGCATGGAACATCCCGGGCAGATTCCGGATATACGTGATGACCGCCACCACGAAGAACAGCAGCGGCACCAGCCAGCGGAAGCCGGTTTTTGTCTTCAGGACAATCGTGCGGGTATTCAGGATCATCCGGGCAATCCAGATCAGGATGACCGCATCCAGCACCAGGTAGACTATGGAGTAGAAATCAGCAGTCATGTTTCCCACAGTTTGAGCCGGTCACTGTTTCCAGATCGCCCCGCAGGTATTCATTGACAGCCTCTTCCGCCGGTCCGGAAGCGCCGGCAAAGATGGCAATGCCGCAGGCCTGCAGGGCCTGGATCATACCTGTGCCGATGCCGCCGCAGACAACCGCCTCTACGCCGCGCTCCGCCAGCCAGGGCGCCAGGTCATGATGCCCGACCCCGTTGGTGCCGACGACTTCCGAGCCGGTAATCTTCCCGTCTTCGATCGTGTAAAGCTCGAATTTCTGTGTCCTGCCGAAATGCTGGAACACCATATCATTTTCATACGTAACTGCAACAATCATCTTCTGTTCTCCTCCTGCATGTTATTTCTTTTTCTTCCGGCTGACAGCAAACCCGGCAGCCCCCAGCAGGGCCGCGGCACCGCCGATCAGCCACCCGGCCGCGCTGTTTTTCCCGGCACGGCCATACAGCCAGGCCATCAGGGCCTGCTTCTGCTCACCCGGCCGGAAGACATAGAATCTTTCCTGCGTGTCACTCATGCCGTCCCAGCGCAGGGTCATCCTCTCCTCGCCGCCGTCCAATACGATCATCTCCGGGTCGGCAATATACTTCCGGGCAATTGTCCCCTGCCGCAGCAGTTCCAGCAGTTCGTTCCATTCGCTTTCACTGACCTTCTTCTCGGTCCTGTGATGCTTCGAACTGCTGTCATGATAATCCGCAGACAGGATGATATCCCCGCCGGACCTGTATACGGAAATATGATTATTTGCTTCGGCGGTATCACCGCTGGTATCCCAGCTGAACCTCGTGA
>JAEEHG010000225.1 GCA_016280695.1 Solobacterium sp.
CCCGGTAACAACCGGCAGCATCGTCGCAACATACGGGATATTGTCAATAAACGCGCTCAGCAGCACTGATACACCGACGATCATGATATACATCAGCAGCACGGAACTGCCGCCGAAGGAGACAAAAGCGGCCGCCACCGCGTCAATGACACCGGCCTGGGTGATGCCTTCAATGACCATGAACAGGCCGCACAGCAGCAGCAGTGTCTTGTAGTCAACCGATGTGAGGACATTGCGCACCACGATCATGGAACGGGCCTTAAGGCCTTCATAGACGGTACCGAAAACGCCCAGGGCCATGCAGATGATGCCGTTGGTCAGTTCCGGCTTTTCCGGGAACTGGGAAGCCACAATCAGCAGCACGATGGTCAGCAGCAGCAATACCGTCGGCACCCGGTCTTCCACTTCCGTCACATCTTCGCTTTCGACCCTGGTGTTTTCCTTGCGGAACAGGTACAGCAGCACCGGTACGGTAGCCAGGGCCCCGGCTTCGACCGCAAAGCAGATGCCCGGCCGGCCGAGGAACCAGAAGAAATCATTGAAGCTCATATTGGCATAGCTGCCCAGCAGGATGCTGGTGGTGTCACCGACCAGGGTGGCTGCACCCTGCAGGTTGGATGATACGGCGATCGAGATGATGACCGGGATCGGATTGGTGTCCAGCTTTTCCGCCACTGCCAGGCCGACCGGCGCCACCATGAGCACTGTTGCGACATTGTCCACAAAGGCTGAGATCAGGCCGGAGAACAGGCTCAGGGCCACAATGGCCCATTTGACATTCGGGGTGATTTTCAGCAGCTGTTCCGACATGCGCACCGGCATGCGGCTTTCGATGAACAGCTCAACCGTCATCATCGTCCCGGCCAGCATCAGCAGGACATTCCAGTTTACCGCCGGCAGAGCTGCCGAGACCGGCAGAAGCCCCGTGATCATGAATACAGCCGCTGCGCAGAGGGCCGTAATCCAGCGCTTTTCCGAAAAGACCAGCAGCAGGATATACATTGCCGCGAACAGCATGATTGCCAGTGTCATCTGATTCATATACTCTCTCCCTCCAGGCTGCTTTCTCAGAAAAAAACTCATGTACAGCCCAAAAACCATACATGAGTCTCACAATTTCACTATAAGCCGGGTATGGAACCGTGATGACGGCTTATAAACGCACTGCGCCTGTTACTCCCTCAAGCAGATGCATTTTACCACAGTTTCCCGTACCGTCCACAAAAATGTCAGAGAGAATTGACAATTTTCTTGAAATGGCGGCCTCTTTCCTCATATCCGGAATACTGATCGAAGGAAGATGTCGTCGGGGAAAGCAGCACGATGTCACCCGGAACCGCCGCATCCTTCGCCGCATGCACGGCCTGTACCAGGTCATCAACAATAATTGCCGCGTCACCGACCAGGTCATGCGCGATCCGCGGGCCGGCCAGGCCATAGCCGATCACCTGTTTCACACAGCCCATGTGCTTCTTCATCTCATCCATGGACAGGCCCTTTTCATAGCCGCCCACCAGCAGGATCACACCCCTGTCAAACGCCTTGAGGGCGGTGATCGTCGCATCGGTATTGGTGCCCTTGGAATCATTGTAGTATTTCACGCCATCCAGTTCCCGGGTGAATTCGATCCGGTGTTCCACACCCTTGAAGGCATAGACCGCCCGGCGGATTTCCTCTGCTGTAACGCCCGCACTCATGCATGCGCTGGCCGCGACAATGATGTTCTGCAGGTTGTGCATGCCCGGAATCGGCACCTTGTCCAGTTCTACGACCTTCTCACCGTTGATGATCATCCAGCCGTCCTTCAGATAGCCGTCCGTATCATCCCGGTACAGGGAGATGGTCTTCTCGCAGCAGTGCACCGGATACTTTTCCATATACTCATGCAGGACCGGGTCATCCGCGTTGACCACGAAGACATCACTGTCCTTCATATTCTTATAGATCAGGGTCTTGGACCAGTAATACGTTTCCAGACTGCCCATGACATCCACATGATCCGGAGTCAGGTTCATGATCGCTGCCGCATCCGGCCGGAACTGATCGATATCCACCAGCTGGGCCTGGCTCAGTTCCACCGAGATGTAGTAACCCTCTTCTTCAAGCAGGTTGTAATCCAGCACCAGGTCACACAGCGGCGTACCGATATTCCCGCCCACCAGGGCCTTGTCCCCGTAGTGCTCCTTCAGGAACTCATAGACCAGCGTGGTTGTGGTTGTCTTGCCGTTCGTGCCGGTGATGGCGATATAGTGCTGCGGCTTCGCGACCTGGTAGGCCAGTTCAACTTCCGTAATGACCGGGATATTCCTGTCCGTGAGTTTCTTCACCAGCGGGCTGACATACGGGACGCCGGGGTTCTTGATGACCAGGTCATAGTCTTCGTCAAACAGTTCATCCGCCTGCTTCAGGACCGTCACGCCCCAGCTTTCCAGCAGTTCCTTATCGGCAAGATCCTTCCGGTCAGTCACAATGATATGGTCGGCCCCAAGATGCCGCAGCAGTTTGACGGCGGCCATGCCGGATTTGGCAAAGCCCATGATCAGGATTTTCTTTCCCTTGAACTCCATGCTTTTCTCCCCTTTCATCCAAGCACCGAACAGGCGTCTTCACAGTCTTCGATCTGACTGTCCGCCTCACCCGTAACCGGATCGATTTCGATATACTGACCCATCCATTCGGACAGGCTCTTCGCGTTTTTGTAATGCGGCAGGTCCGCGTCTGAGGAGGCATCCAGCCAGCCCGCCAGCTGCCCGTCATTAAACACAGCCACCGACGGTGTATAGGAGATTGCCTCGCCGATCACCGTGCCGTTTTCCTTCGCGTCATCCAGCGACATGATATAGACCGGGATCTGCCCGGAAGCCGCCACCTCCTTCACAACCGGCGCA
>JAEEHG010000226.1 GCA_016280695.1 Solobacterium sp.
AGGGAATCATACCTTGTTGGTTGATCCGTTTTTCTATGTTTGTCCCATTTCAGTGGGGCGGTTCAGACCTCAGCCGTCTTTTCGTATTACCGGATATCCTGCAGGGCGATGCCGCGGATCATATTGTAGAAGCCGGAACGCAGGTCGGGAATCACCCACATCATGATGAAGTTGGCCAGGATCTGCGTCAGCAGTGAGGCCAGAGCTGCCCCGGCAATCCCCCAGCGGGGAATCATAACGGCATTGAGAAGAATATTTCCTGCTGCGCCGATCAATGTGATGATCTGAACCCAGCGGTTTTTGCTTTCTGCAACCATATACATGTTGTTCACAGAACCGAAATAGGAGAAAGCCGTATACCAGACAATCAATGAAAGCGCACCGACCGCTCCGGCATATTTCTCACCGTATGTCAGCAGCATGATCGGTCTGGCAAACAATGTCACGAAAACACAATAGGCAATCGAAGACCAGAAAATCACAGCATACAGCTGCCGGAACCTTTTCAGGTACAGGTGTTCATCCCTGAACTTGTATTCCATGATATCCGGCCGGAAACCTTCAATCAGTGAACTGGGTATCATGGACAGGGCTCCGGCAAGCACGGCCGCCGCCGAATATAACGCGACAGATTCCGGGCCAATCATTGATTTGAGCATGATCCGGTCTGCCTGTCCGTAAATCGTTCCGAGGATGCCGGCGAAAATGAACGGATATGACTTTTTCAGGACACTGACGGCAATCTGCAGGGAATACCGGAACGAGCCTTTGTACCTGCGGAAAAACAGTATGCCGAGAAACACCCCGAAGATCAATGCTTCTGCCGCGGTCCCCGCCACATAGAGAATCAGGCCGTCCGGCTGCCGCAAGGCAATTACCCGCCATAAAGCCGAAAGCGCAAAGGCCAGCAGCCGCAGCAGGGCTGCCGTATCCGCGTGATCACTGAAGCGGTACCAGTACACAAACAGATTCAGCGAACTGAAGACAATTGAGGTGGACTGACACAATGTGATCAGATACAGGAGCGGTTCACCCGGGTTCATCAGCCGCACAATTACCTGCAGGACACCCATGCACAGGACGCCGGTCACGGCATAACTGACCATGCAGGAGCAGAGATAATCTCCCTGCCGGTCGGCATGCTCGGTCATTTCCCTGGTGATCATGCCGTTATAGCCCAGGGATGCCACCGCCGTCAGCATTGTGATCCAGGAAGCCGCGTAGTCAACCAGGCCCTTGGCTTCCAGTGACAGTCTGTGGGCCACATACAGGTTCAGCAGAAACTGCAGCAGCGCATAGGTCACATTGCCGAAAAATATCCAGGATACATTTCTTTTCAGACGTCTGCTGAAATTCTGCCCGCCAGAACTCATCTGTTTACCTTCCTTTTCATCTTAGTATTATCCCCAAACCGCACCGTCTTGACAAGTAAAGCGGCCGATCTGCGGCAATCCGTCTGCAATTTCTGCTTTGTTTCTGCCTGATTCATGAGAAAATAGCAGTATGAAAGTCTGCTATATCAATTCAGTCTGCGGTTTCGGCTCCACCGGGCGGATCGTGGAAAAACTGGCATCATCAGTCGACGAGGCCCTGGTCTGCTACGGCCGGAAAGAATACAATCCTTCCCAGGCTCTTTTTGAAACATATAAAATGACAGGGTTCGCGGGCAATGCCGCGGCCGCCATGGGAACGATCCTTTTCAACAACAACGGGTTTGCCAACCGCACCGAGACCGAAAAGCTGATCAGGCGGATTGAAGCATTTCAGCCTGATGTGGTTCATCTGCATAATCTGCACGGTTATTACCTGAATATCGAGGTGCTGTTCAGCTATCTGAAAAAGAGCGGCATACCGGTTGTCTGGACCCTCCATGACTGCTGGAGCATGACCGGTTATTGTCCGCATTTTGAAAATGTGAACTGCACGCAGTACCGGACGGAATGCCGCCGCTGCCCCTATCCGTGGGGTTACCCGTTCTCCCTGTTCAAGCAGCACATCCCCGAAAACCACCGGCGCAAAAAAGAGGCTTTTACCGGCACCCCGCGCCTGACAGTGGTCACGCCTTCAGCCTGGCTCGGCAATATTGTACGCTCCTCTTATCTCCGTGATTACCCGCTGCAGGTTATTCACAACGGCATCGACCTGCAGGATTTTCACGATGCCGGGGCTGATGCCCGGAAAGATTTCTCCATCCTGTTTGTGGCCGGGACATGGACAAAGGAAAAAGGCGCGGAAGATATCATGAAACTGATCCCGCTGCTTCCAAAGGAAGTCCGCACAACGATCATCGGCAGCGGCGCCGAACAGTTTGCCGGGCTGCCAAACTGTACGGTGTACAAGCATACATCAGATAAGGCAGAACTGATCCGGCTGTATTCCGAAGCTTCCCTGTTCATCAATCCGACGCACGAGGATACATTCCCGACCGTCAACATTGAAGCCCTGGCCTGCGGTACCCCCGTCATCACCTACAACACCGGGGGCAGCCCCGAAATCCCGGATGAAAAAACCGGGGCAGTCATAGAAAAAGGCAATGTAGAGGCCCTTGCCGAATGCATCAGGGCACAGTACAAAGCCAGTTCATTCTCACGTGATGACTGCCGGAAGCGGGCCGGCCGATTCAGTGACCGGGCCATGATATCCGCTTATCTTTCCCTCTATCAGTCAATCCAGACCGCATCATAGACATGATGCGATTTTCTTTTTTCCTCCGGCGGCAGCTGCATATAGTCACCGTTATAGAAACCGGTCAGGATCTCGTGGTAACAGGCGGGAATCATGAACTCATACTGCTCAAACGGCACTTTGATATATTCGTCAAACCACTCCCGCTTCAGGATTTCCTTCAGGCCGTTGTGGGCCGCGCAGACAAAGCCGACATATGCCGTCATCTGTGCGCCGGCAAACCGCATGCAGGTTTCGTCCAACTCCCTGATCAGTTTCGGCCTGACACCTTTGGGCGATACCGCTTTGACGGCCGCAATCACGGCATTTTTATACCAGGCTCTTTCCTTGATGATTTTCCAGTTCTGCACATCGATTTTCCGGCGGATTGCCATGGTATCCTCAAACAGTTTTTTCGCGTCATCCAGCGAATCACCGACGTTATCCAAAGGAAATACATCCAAGTACACACCGATCTGCAGATCTGAGTCGGCAGCTTCCTTCAGAATTGTCTTATTGTGATAGAACTTGCCGGAGGAAACATAGAGGTCCGGTTCATCATGATACGTCATGAAGTCATAATCCGGATTCGTTCTTTCGGCCGGATAAATCCGGAGGAACTCTTCGTAATCATGCCGGGGCATGCCCACATCAATATCATCATCCCACGGAATAAAGCCCTGATGCCGTACTGCCCCGAGCATCGTACCGCCGGTCAGGAAATACTTCAGGCCGTGCGCGTCACAGAATTCCGTATAGTTCACCAGCATATCCAGCATCAGCTGTTTCTGTTCTTCAAGTGTGATTTTTCTCATTTCCCGTAAGCCTTCTTCAATTCTTCAGCCAGGACATCCTCATCCAGGTACGGATA
>JAEEHG010000227.1 GCA_016280695.1 Solobacterium sp.
ACCGGCAGGGTTATCCGCATATGCTGTATCTGATCGGCGGCGGTGAGCAGGAGGACATGCTGCGGAAGATGGTGCAGGAGCGCAACATGAAGCATGTTGTCTTCCTGGGCTACCAGAAGAATCCGTATGCCCTGATGGCAGCCTGTGACCTGTTTGTGCTCAGCAGTCTCTATGAAGGCTTTGCAACCGTGATCAGCGAGAGCCTGATTACCGGCACGCCGGTACTGACTACCGATGTCAGCGGCTGCCGTGAGCAGATCACCGAACCGGACTATGGCTGGGTCGTGGAAAACAGCCAGGAAGCCCTGACCGCCGGTCTGATCAATGCCCTGAAAGACCCGCAGCGGCTCAGGGATATGAAACAGTCCCTGCAGACATATGAGTATCCCAATGAGGAGATCCTGCAGCGCTTCATGGAAGTTCTTTAAATGAAAGAAGAAACAAGGAAGAAAATAGTCCGGCTTCTGCACGGGCTGATTATCGTGCTGATCGCCATCCAGCCGCTCATTGACATGGATTACCTGTTCTATGAGTTCCTGGATTCTTTCGGCCTGCCGCGCTTCTCTACCGTACTGCGGTTCCTGATCCTGCCGGCCTTGGTGATCCTGTCTTTTGTACTGCGGGAGACAAAGAAGAAGCGCACGTTTGTCATCGCGGCTGTTTACGGGGTTCTCTGCATCGGTTATTTCTTCCTGCACTGCCGCCAGGCCCAGGCACTGTTCCCGCGGCTGGCGTTTACCGACAATTTCCATTTCGGTCTCTGGCAGGAACTGACCTATGTGCTGACTTTGGCCATACCGTACGGCATGATGTACGTCTTCTATCATGAGCACTTCCATGAGGAAGAACTGAAGAAGATGACCATGTTCCTGTCAGCCGTGACCGGCATCCCGATTTTTATCGGCGACCTGTTTGTCTTCGGCAGAAGCACGTACTACGGCTATACCGTGGCTAACTTCTTCTCCTGGTTCACGGATATCTATGACTGGTACCATCCGCGGGAGCTGGCCTCGAAATTCTTCTTCAACGAAGGCAATACGATCGGTATCCTGATGTTCATGGTCCTGCCGATGATGTACTACTTCTTCTCCCGGGAGAAAGACAGCCGGACGCGGAAACTGATCGGCATCCTGATCTTTATCCAGTCCATGAGCATGCAGATCCTGGCTACCCGGGTGGCAACGTACGGGGCAGTGCTGATCCCGGTCATGTTCCTGGGTCTGTACCTTGCCGGCCTCTTCTTTACAAAGGAGAAGCTGCAGAAAAGCGTTCTGGTCTTCTGCCTCAGCGCTGCGGCGGTCTTCGGGCTGATCCTGGATCATACCCCGGCCATAGAAAACCAGCGGGTGGACGCGATCAACGATACGGCCCTGCTGCACAACGGCATGGCTGCGGAAGGGGCGGCGATGCTGGCCGAAGCGAAGGATCTGATCCCGGGCACCCCGGAGTACATCAACTTCTACGTATACATGTTTGAAACCTACGGCATCAATGCCCGCTATATCCAGAGCGTGCCGTCGATGTACTATACGGAATACTACAACTACCAGGTTGACCCGAAGTTCTGGACCGATGTCTGCTTCATGCCTGTCTTCGACCGGGTGAGCGGCCGGCAGATTGAAACGATATTCTTCAATTACAAGTATCAGAATCTGACGCAGAAGGAGAAGATCCTCGGGATGGGCTGGTCCACGTTCATGAACGGCTCCATCGTCCTGGAACAGGACTTCAAGCAGCAGGTCTATACCCTCGGCTATGCCGGTGAAGTCCTGCTGGTGCTGCCCTGGATCGGGGTATTGCTGTACGGGGCCTTCATGTTCCTGCGCCGGTACAAGAAGCTGTTCACGCTGGGCAATGTGTGCATGGCGCTGGCGCTTGGCATGGGGCTCGGCTCGGCCTGGCTGAGCGGCCATGTACTGGACCAGTTTATAACGACCTCGTTTGCGGCATTGCTGGTGGCAGTGCTGCTGAACCGGGTAAAGGAGGCAGAATGAGACCGCTGGTGAGTGTGATCGTACCGTGCTGGAACTGTGCCGGCACAGTGGAAAGAACGCTGGACAGCCTGGCTGCCCAGACCCTGAAAAACATTGAGCTGATTGTCATCAACGACGGTTCCACGGACAATACCCTGGACGTGCTGAACGCCTACAGGGAAGCGCATCCGGACCTGCTGATGAATATCTATACAAAGGAAAACGAAGGGATTGCGGAGGCCCGCAATTTCGGCCTGCGCAAGGTCACCGGTGAGTACTTCGGCTTCCTGGACAGCGATGATTACAACGAACCGGAGATGTTCAAGGAGATGTACCAGAAGGCGAAAGACGAAGACCTCGAACTGGTTGTTTCGGATTTCTGGTGGGAGAACTCGAAGGGGCAGACCCTGCAGAAAGAAGGACCGTACAGAACCGGGCCGGACATGATGGTAAACCTGTTCGCGGTGCTCTGGAACAAGCTCTATAAAACCGACTTCATCCGGGCGCTGGACATCGAGTTCCCGTATGGAGACCGTTATGAGGATGCCTGTTTCCTGTACTGCCTGACCTGCCAGCTGACCTCCGTCGGTTTCATGGACAAGGCCTATGTGCACTATGTGCAGAATGAAGCGAGCATTACCCACACGAACAACGAGCAGGTCAAAAACATGATCGACGTGTTCCAGATCATCCTGCGCTATTACCGGGACCATGCCAGATACAATGAGTATCGGGATGCCCTGGAGTACATTCACGTCAAGTTCTTCCTGGGCAACAGTTTCCTGCGCAGTGCCCGCATCCCCGACCGGGAAGACCGGCGCAACACCATCATGATGGGCTGGAACCTGCTGAACAAAGAATTCCCGCAGTGGCATAAAAACCGTTATCTGAAGGAGATGGGCGGCATGAAGAACCGGTATTTCCGCACGGTGCGGGGCTGGAATATCATGCTGTACGCCTGGATGTTCAGACATTTTAAAAAGGACAATCTTTAAGATGGTCCTTTTTCAGTTTGTAAACTGCAGATCAACTAATGTATAATAGGCACGTTCGGAGGTAACATTTTTTCATGTCGTTATTATCAATTGTAGTTCCATGCTACAACGAACAGGAAACAGTAAAACTGTATTATGATGCTGTATCTAAAGTTCTCAGCACCATGGATATTGACCATGAGATCATTTTCATCAATGACGGGTCGAAAGATAACACACTGGCGGAACTGACCGCATTGTACGAAGACCATCGGGGAGAAATCAGAATCATAGATTTCAGCCGCAATTTCGGCAAGGAAGCGGCTTTCCTGGCTGGCCTGCGGGCAGCGAAGGGTGATTATGTAACTGTCATGGATGCCGATCTGCAGGATCCCCCGGAAATGCTGCCGAAGATGTTCGAAGTAATGGAGAAGAACAACAATGATGTGGTGGGGAGCCGGCGGGTAACCAGGGCCGGCGAACCGAAGATCCGCTCGTTCTTTGCCCGTAATTTCTATAAGATCATCAACCGGTATATTGAGGTGGAGATCGTTGACGGAGCCCGGGACTTCCGGCTGATGAAGCGGCCGGTCGTGGATGCGATTCTATCCCTGAAAGAATACAACCGGTTTTCCAAAGGCCTGTTTGTCTGGGTGGGTTTCAAGTGCGAATATCTCGAATATGAGAATATCGAGCGCGTGGCCGGAGAGACAAAGTGGTCATTCTGGGGACTGTTCAGGTATGCGCTGGACGGCATCATTGAATTCACCAATGCCCCGCTGCACTTTGCCTTCTGGACCGGGGGCGGGCTGACCTTCACCATGTTTGTGGTCCTGCTGGTTCTGCTCATCCGGGCATTGCTGGGGAAGGCGGTCGCCATGACCGCGGTGATTCTGTCCTGCGTCCTGTTTATGGGCGGCCTGATTCTGCTCTGTGTCGGGATCCTTGGAGAATACCTTGCCAAGACCTACGGCGAGGTCAAAGGCCGGCCGAATTACATTATTAAAGATTTGTACGAATAGGAGGTTCATAAATGTCAGAAGAAATTCGGAAAAAGCATTCTGAAATGAATGAACATTATTCATCAGCCGCGAAAAACAGCCGCAGAAAACAGCGCCGTCTCAACAACACTCTGATGGCTGTCCTGTGCCTGATCACTGCCGTAGTGGTAGTTGCAATGCTGCTCAACATGAAAAATGTCCTGAGCAGCGGCTCATTTGAAACGGAACCCGCGACTGTTGAAACAGATACACAGAAGACGATGAAAAACGATCTCTATGAGATCGGCAACAATCCTTCAGAGATCCAGAAGCAGTACTTTCAGGAACTGACAGATGCCATTTCTTCCGGTGACAAGCAGGCGTATGCCGAAGCACTGGTCAAATGCTTCGCCGCTGATTATTTCAGCTGGCAGAATAAAGACGGCAACTATGAAGTCGGCGGCTTGCAGTATGTCTACGGCCAGAAGTATCTGAGCCTGAATGACTGGACCCGGTGGAATTACCAGGCTGATTTTGATCTTTAT
>JAEEHG010000228.1 GCA_016280695.1 Solobacterium sp.
CCCCTGACCGAATACTGCAAGAACCACGGCATCATGGTCAAGCGGGTGAACAACTACCGGTATCTGCTGCTGCTGAACGAACGGATCTTCAACGACCTGGCTGCTGACCGGTTCTCTATTTTGAATACAGTCCGCCGGGCTGCCCAGAAACAGGATGTTTCAATCACCCTGTCAATGGCTTTCGCCCGCGGTACGGAAAACTACCAGGAACTCGATGACATGGTTACCAGGCTGATGGATCTGGCCCAGAGCCGCGGCGGTGACCAGGTGGCTGTGCAGGTTGCCGGTGAGGACGTCAAGTACTTCGGCGGTTCCTCCGAAGCGGCTGAAAAGCGCAGCCGGGTGCGGGTCCGGGTTATGGCCCACACACTGCGGGAACTGATCAGCCGGTCCAGCAATGTCATTATCTGCGGCCATAAGGAAGCGGATTTTGACTGTATCGGTTCGGCTATCGGCATGGCCAAGGTGTCCCAGGCGCTGCGGCGGCAGGCGGTAATCATCGCCCGCACCGGCGGTATCGAGGAGAAACTGGCCCAGGTTATGGAAGAACATAAGGAAGAACTGCGGCAGGAACTGACATTTGTCACGGAAAGCGAAGCCCTGAACCAGCTGCAGGAAAACACTCTGGTCATCATGGTGGACCACCATAATGTCAGGCAGTCCAACGGGGCCCGGGTGCTGGAACAGGCAAAGAACGTTGCCATCATCGACCATCACCGCCGCAGCAGCGAGATGGGTGTCAAACCGGTGCTCGTCTATATCGAAGCCGGGGCCAGCAGTGCCTGTGAACTGGTGACGGAACTGATCCCGTATATTTCCAACCGGGCGGAGATCACCGAACTTGAAGCAACGATCATGCTGGCCGGCATGACAGTTGATACCGGGCACTTCCGTGTGCGGACCGGGGCCCGTACCTACGATGCCGCCAGTACGCTGCGTCGGTTCGGTGCCGATCCGCTGGCTGTTGATGAGTACCTGAAGGACAGCTATGAGCAGTTTGCCCAGAAGGCGGCAGTCATGAACATGAGCGAACGGATGGACCGCGGGATCGTCATCGCGCCGGTCCGGGGCATGATCCTGTCCCGCAGCATGATGTCACAGGCGGCTGACAGCCTGCTTGAGATTCAGGGCGTGGAAGCGGCCTTTGTACTGGCCAACAATACCGATGGGGAAACGGCGATCAGCGCCCGTTCGGCCGGCCGGGTCAATGTGCAGCGGATCATGGAGAAAATGCAGGGCGGCGGCCACATGACGGCAGCGGCAATGCAGCGCCCGCGGACGGACATTGAGGAAGTAAGAAAAGAACTGATTGATACAATCGAGGAATATTTCGGGGAGGTGCATCAGAATGAAGGTAATTCTGAAAAGTGATGTAAAGAAGGTAGGCCGTAAGGGCGAAGTGGTTGAAGTCGCCGACGGTTATGCCAGAAACTTTCTGATCGCAAGGGGACTGGCGGTCGCCACGACTGCCAAGAGCCTGGAAATACTGGCTGAACAGAAAGAACAGGAACACGAAGAAGAAATGAAGCGCAAGGCAGAAGCGGAGGCGCTGGCGGAAAAACTGACCGGCATGAAGTTTCAGTTCCTTGTGAATGCCAATGATGACGGCCGGGTCTTCGGCTCGGTTTCCACCAAGCAGATTGTGGAAGAACTGGCCAGACAGGGTATCCGCATCGACAAGCGGAAGATCCTGGATACGGATCCGATTGTTTCCCTGGGCGTAACCAAAGTCCGGGTGGAACTGTACAAGGGCGTGATCGGCATCGTCAACTGCGTGCTTAAGGGAAAGTAAGATGCCGGCCCGTGTGATGCCGTCGGCTCCGGAAGCGGAAGCGAGTCTTCTGGGGACGATGATGGTCTACCCCAATGCAGCGAGAATTGCCATTGAGGAAGGCCTGAGTGAGGATGATTTTTACAGCGAAGCCAACCGGCGGGTTTTTCAGGCTGTCCAGAGTCTGTATCAGGAAGGCAGCCCGGTAGACCTGACTACGGTTTCCACCCGGCTGAACGATCTCGGCCAGCTGGAACATACCGGCGGCCTGGGCTATCTGACCGCCCTGGCAGATGCGGCGGTTACCAGCGCCAATACCAAGAACTATGTCCGGATGATCCATGACAAGGCCGTGATCCGGAGCCTGATTGAAGCAGCTGACCGGATTTCCGAAGAGGGCATGGAAGGCCAGCCGGATATCAATGAGTATCTCGACCGGGCGGAAAAAGCGGTTCTGAATATTTCCCGCAGCCGGCGGACCAGTGAATTCAGGAATTCCCAGCAGCTGATGACGGAAGTGCTCGGGAATATCCAGAAAATGTCGGATAACCACTCGGATATCACCGGTCTGAAAACCGGTTACCGTGACCTGGACCGGATCACCCACGGGTTCCAGAAGGGTGACCTGATCATCCTGGCGGCCCGTCCGTCCATGGGCAAGACTGCCGTGGCGCTGAACCTGGCGCTGCACTCAGCGCTGTATGAACCGAAAAAAGCCATTGCGATTTTCTCGCTGGAAATGTCTGCCGAACAGCTGGCCATGCGTCTGCTCAGCGCCCATGCCAGGGTTCCGGGTGACAACCTGAAAACCGGGTATCTCAGCAATGAGCAGTGGAACAAAGTCAATGAGGCCGCGGCTGAGCTGCGGATGCTCAACCTGTATATCGATGACACCCCCGGGGTGCATGTGCCGGAAATGTTCAGCAAGTGCCGCCGCCTGCAGGCGGAGCACGGCCTGTCGCTGATCCTGGTCGACTATATCCAGCTGATTACCGGATCTTCGGGCCGCGGTGACTACAGCCGCCAGCAGGAAGTATCCGATATCTCCCGCAGCCTGAAGGCGCTGGCGCGTGAACTGGACGTGCCGGTGATCGCGCTCTCCCAGCTGAGCCGCAACGTGGAATCGCGGGAAGGCAAGAAGCCGATGCTGTCGGATCTGCGTGAATCCGGTGCCATTGAGCAGGATGCCGACCTGGTCATGCTGCTGTACCGGGATGCCTACTACAACGAAGAAGCGAAGAAACTGGCGGATGAAACCGGTACGGAACTGCTGGAAATCAATGTTGCCAAGCACCGTAACGGCGCCACCAGGAGGTTCAACGTGGTCTTTGAAGCTGCGACAAACGCCCTCATGAATCTGGAGAGTGAAGGCGGACAGAGGGAATGAAACTGAAAAAACAGGTAAAAACATATTTGCTCCTGATCGTCGGACTGGCGCTTTCGATTGCCCTGACGCTGTTTTCACCGTTCTCGGACAGAGGTTTTGAAGTGTTTGCCGGCGGCGTCAACGAAAAGGAAAGCAGCCTGCTTTCCCAGCAGATCCTGACAACCGAAAACAAGCCGGTGGAAATCCATAAGATCTACAGCCAGGGACAGCTCCTTGGGGTGCTCAATGATGAGAAGAAACTGAAGGATTTTCTGAATGCCGTTTACGTTGAGAATTACCAGGAGAGCTTTCCGGATTCGTCCGTATCACTGGGCAAGGATGTCTATGTATCTGATGAAATCAGTTATTTCACCTATGAGGACATCGATGACCAGATCATGGATTATCTGAAGCAGAACGGCCTGTTTACCATCCGGGCCGTATCCGTTGAATTCTCTGATACAAACGGCATCTATGCCGAGATTTTCGTCAAGGACGAGGAGACATATGAACAGGCCATGCAGGAGTATCTGACCTGCTTTATCGATCCGTCCGAACTGGCCCTGCTGAACAACGGGCAGAAGACACCTGAACTTCATACCTACGGCAGCCGGTCTACAGGCATCTCCATTTCCCAGACCATCACCGTGCAGGAAGCCTATGCCTCTCCGGGAGAAATCATGCGGACAGTCGATGAGGTGCTGGAATACCTGGAATACGGCGGCAACACCGAGAAACAGTACTACACGGTGCAGAAATACGATACAGTTGCCGGTGTCGGCGCCAAGAACTACGGCCTTTCCGCAACGCAGGTCATGAATATCAACCGGGACAAGATCAGCAGTGTTGACCAGGTGCTCAGTGAAGGGGAATTGCTGTGCGTGACGTATTTCAATTCCCCGATCGATATTGTCGTGACCCGGGAAAGCATGCGCAAGGAAATCATCTATCCGCAGACGGTCTACGCGGAAAACCCGGAACTGCGCAAGGGTGTGTCACAGCTGCGCCAGAGCGGCGTCAACGGCTCAAAGAACTCACTTTACTCCGAGCGCTGGATCAACGGCGTGCTGATGTCCGGTACATTGATTTCCAGTGTCGATACCCTGCAGCCGGTCAATGAAATCATTGATGTAGGCACCATGGAAATCCCGGGCTACGGCACCGGGACCTTCCGCTGGCCGGTGGACAATCCGGTTATTTCCTGCGGCTGGGGATGCTACTGGGGACACCGGGCGATCGATGTGCAGAATTCGTACAACCACTGGGATAAGATCTACGCGGCTGACCGCGGCATCATTGAGATAAACTCCTACAACGGCGTCAACGGCAACTATGTTGTCATTAACCACAACAACGGTTTTGAAACCTACTACGGCCATATGAAGGAACCGAGTCCGCTGGCAGTGGGCACAGCGGTTGACAAAGGCGATGTCATCGGCAATATCGGCATGACAGGTCTCGCGACCGGGCCGCACGTTCACTTCTTCATTATCGAAAACGGGGAGCGCAGGAATCCGTGCAACGGGTTCCTCGACTGCGGCTACTGATGAAGTTTGCGCTGCTGGCCAGCGGTTCGAAAGGGAACTGCTTTGTTCTGGAAGATGAACATCTGCAGATCATGATCGACTGCGGCACCACAAAACGATACCTTGCCAGCTGTTTCGATACCCTCGGCATCAATATACCCGGCATGGATGCGGTACTGATCACGCATGACCACTCTGATCACATCTCCCAGCTGAAAATGACGGAGCCGCTGCCGGTTTATTCCCCGGTGCCGCTGGGCAGCCGGAAGATTATTCCGGTGGTGCCTGAACGCCGGTTCCAGCTGCAGCACATGACGGTGACGCCGCTGGCCATGTCCCATGACGCCCCCGGTACGGTGGGTTATGTCCTGGAAACCTGGCAGGAGAAACTGGTCTATATTACCGATACCGGGTATGTCCGGCAGGCGTATCTGCCGCTGCTGAAGGGCGCGGATCATATTATTCTGGAAAGCAATCATGATGTCGAGATGCTGATGGAGACAAGCCGTCCGTATTATCTGAAGATGCGGATCGCCTCTGATAACGGCCATCTCAGCAACCAGGCATGCGCGGAAATACTCGATGCCATTGTGACGGAAAAGACGAAGACGATCTTTCTGGCCCATATCAGCCAGGAAGCCAATACCCGGGAAAAGGCACTGCGGGCAGCCGCGGACAGACTGAAGGCACACCATGCCGGACATCTCAATCCGCAGCTGATCCTGAGTGCCGCCGGGCAGTACGAAATACTGAAGGGAGGAGACTGGCATGAAACGTTGGGTTACGGCAGCTGTGGCTGTGCTCCTGGTCTGGAATGTGGCCCTGACAGCGGCGCTGCTGGGGCAGGCTGATCAGCGCCCGGACAACAGCGGGATTACCGTGGTCAACCATACAATCAACGGGTATACAACCGATGTGACCGGTATTCTGAGAGATGTCCGGCCTTCCCTGGTGACTGTCCGGATCACGGAAGACGAATTTGAAGATGCTTTCTCCGGGGCCGTATATGAGGTCAGGGATGACGGCTGCTATATCCTGACAGCAGCGTCCCTGCTGCGGGAAAACGCGGTGTGTTCCATCCGCTTTGACAGCGGGGTCGAACTTTCCGGTGAGATTGTCGGCCGGGACGTGCTGACGGACATCGCCCTGATCCGCACCCATCCGGACTTTGAAGTGAAGCCGGTCAACGCGGGGGATGCGCGCTATGTACAGGCCGGCGAATACGGTGTGCTGGCCGGCAGCCGCAGTCCGGAATCGCAGAGCGGACCGGTCAGTTTCGGCATTATTTCCCTGCCGGCACAGACCCTGCGCCGCTCCCACGACACGGAAGACGAATGGATCCTGTCGGTCTTTCATACTGATGCGGTCATGAATCACGATCTGGCCGGCGGCCTGCTGCTGAACCTCAGCGGTGATATGATCGGCATGGTTTCCGGCACCCTGAGCAATGCGGTCTCCGGCATGACCTGTGCCGTTTCCTGCGAGGAGATTGCCCTGGTAACCGGGGAGATGCTGCAGGACGGCGCCGTAACGCGCGGCTATCTGGGCATTACCGGTCGGAATGTAAGTGATCTGGAAGTATATCAGAAAAACAGCATGAACATCAGCCTTGACCAGACAGCAGGTGTGGTGGTCACATATGTGGAACCGGGATCCCCGGCTGCCCATGCCGGCCTCATGACCGGGGATATCCTGCTGGGAATCAACGAAGAAACCGTCAATGACCTGACGGACCTGCGCCGTGTCCTTTATGCCGCGAATCCGGGGGATTATGCAGCCCTGCAGGTCCGCCGGCAGGCTGAGACGGAAACACTGGAAGCGGTGCTGCAATGATCCGTATACTGGCCTGCGGCAAGGTCCGTGACAGCTGGCTGCGGAGCGGGATTGAGGAGTATGCCCGGCGCATCCGGCCCTATGAAAAACTGGAAATCGAAGAGGTGGCTGACGAAAAGGCTCCCGAAACCAACTCGGACGCGGAAAACCGGCAGGTAATCGCAGCGGAAGGAGAGCGGCTGCTGAAAAAAATCCGGCCCCAGGATTATGTCATCCTGCTGGACCTGGCTGGAAAACCCCTCGATTCCGTCGGGCTTGCGGAATATCTGGATGATCTGAAGACCCATGGCCGCAGCCAGATCGATTTCGTGATCGGCGGCTCCCTCGGGGTCAGCCCGGACCTCATCCGGCGCGCGGATTTCCGCTGGAAGCTGTCTGACAACACATTTCCGCACCAGCTCTGCCGGCTGCTGGTCCTCGAACAGATCTACCGGGCCTGCCGGATTCAGAGCCATGAACCGTATCATAAATAAAACGTAAGGGCTTACATAGTTTTTCTTGTATCTTAGTTTCCAATCTACTAAAATAAATTATGACAATGGGAGGTGTTTTGACCTATGAAAGAAATCTCGGTTACTGTTGTTGATCCGGTTGGTCTGCACGCTCGCCCTGCTACAGTAGCAGTTAATGCCGCCAGCAAATTCAAATGCGACGTCACGATTGCCTATATGGGTCGTACTGTTAATATGAAATCGATCATGGGTGTCATGTCTCTTGGCATCCCGACACAGTCTGATATTACGATTAAGTGCAACGGTGATGATGAAGATGATGCAATCTGCGCAATTGAAGATGTGCTTCGCATGCAGAAGGTGATCGGCTGATCCGATTGGTCAACAAGCGAAGATGTATGAACATCTTCTTTTTTTAAGGAGGAGCTTATGACAGCAAGAGAAAATTACGAACGGTGGCTTAAGAGCCCATATCTGGATGAAAGCCTGCGGCAGGAAATGGCCGGTATGAGTGAACAGGAGATTACCGACGCATTCTACACGAATATCAAATTCGGTACTGCCGGCATGCGCGGGGTCATGGGGGCAGGCACGAACCGCCTGAATATCCACACGATCCGCAAGGCTACCGAAGGCTTTGCCCGCTATATCGAAAAGACAGGCCCGGAAGCCTGCCGGGCAGGGGTGGCAATCGGCTATGACAACCGGTACCACTCCCGTGAATTCGCGTTTGACACGGCGGCGGTACTGGCCCGGCACGGCATCACGGTGTTTGTCTTTGACAGCCTGCGGCCAACGCCGGAACTGTCCTTCGCAGTGCGTTATCATCACTGCTTCGGCGGTGTCATGATCACTGCTTCGCACAATCCGAAACAGTACAACGGGTACAAGCTCTATGATGCGGAAGGGTGCCAGCTGGTGCCGGAACTGGCCGATGCGGTAACTGCGGAAGTCAACGCGATTGAGGATGAACTGGCAGTGAAGGCAGACAATACCGAAGAACAGAAGAAACTCATTCACATCATTGCGGAAGAGACCGACAAGGCATATTTCGATGCGGTCAAGTCCATTCAGTTGAACCCGGATGTACCGCGCAATGTGAAGATTGTGTTCTCGCCGGAGCACGGGACTTCGAATATCCCGGTCCGGACAATCCTGAAAGACTGCGGCTACGAAGTCATCCCGGTGCTGGAGCAGTGTGACCCGCTGCCGGACTTCGCCAATACCCCGACCCCGAACCCGGAACAGGAAGGCGCCTATGAACTGGCCCTGAAGTATGCCCGGGAAAACGAAGCGGATATCATCCTTGTCTGTGACCCGGATGCGGACCGCATGGGTGTGGGCGTCAGACACGACGGCGAATATGTCCTGCTGACCGGCAACCAGTCAGGCTCGGTCCTGATTGAATACATCTTCAGCCAGCGCCAGGCCAAGGGGACCCTGCCGGCCAACGGCATCATGGCCAATACGGTTGTTACTTCGGACCTGGGCGAAAAGATCGCCGGCGGCTATGGCGTGGAGACCGTGAAGACCCTGACCGGCTTCAAGTTCATCGGCGAAAAGATCGCGGCTTATGAAAAGACCGGGGAAAAGGAATATGTCTTCGGTTACGAAGAATCCTACGGTTCCCTGATTGCCCCGTTTGTCCGGGACAAAGACGCCCAGCAGGCCTGCCTGATGCTGGCCGAAGCGGCTGCCTGGTACAAGCACAGGGGCATGGATCTCTGCGATGTGCTTGAGGAATGCTATCAGAAGTACGGCTACTACAATGAATCCCAGACTTCCATTTTCCTGGAAGGTGAAAGCGGCGCGGCCCGGATCCGTGAGATCATGGGCGCCCTGCGCAAGGAAAGAATTTCGGTGATCGGTGATGTCCCGGTCATCCTCTGGCAGGACTTTGCCACATTCGAGGAAGGCGACGCGGACGGGGTCAGGGAACTGACCGGCTTCACGAAGTCGGATGTGCTGAAGTATTTCCTGGATGACGGTTCCTGGATTGCTGTCCGGCCGAGCGGCACCGA